>JAKOSS010000012.1 GCA_029777145.1 Acidobacteriota bacterium
CAAATGCAAAGCGGCGATCCCGCCCGTGAGGTTGCGGTAGCGGACGTCGGTGAAGCCGACTTCTTCGAGCATGCGGACGAGATTCTTCTGGTCGGGGAATCGCGAAACGGAGTTCGGAAGGTACTCGTAAGCGCCGCGCGAGCCGCTGACGGCGCCGCCGATGCGCGGCAGTACTCGTGTGAAGTAAAAGCCGAACGCCTGCCTGAATCCGGGAACGACCGGAGCCGAGAATTCGAGGATCGCGAGGCGTCCTGCCGGTTTGAGCAAACGGTGAAACTCGCGGAGTCCCGCTTCCCAATTCGAGAAATTGCGCAGTCCGAATGCGATCGTGATCGCGTCGAACGTCTCGTCCGCGAACGAGAGATTCATGCCGTCCGCCTCGAGATAGGGAATCGACAATCCGACTTTTTCGTTCTTTTCGGCGGCGATCTCGAGCATCGGACGGCAAAAATCGGTGCCGATCACCCGTGCGTTGCCGGAACGGCGCAGTTCGACGGCGAGATCGCCCGTCCCGCAGGCGACGTCAAGCACCTTCGCGTCCGGATCATCGAGTATCGCCTTGAGTTCGCGCGAAACGAGCCTGCGCCAGCGTTTGTCGATGTTGACCGAGAGAAAATGATTGAGAAAGTCGTAGCGTTTCGCGATGCCCGAGAACATCTCGCGCACCGCTTTCGAATGTTCTAGTTCCTCGGCGGTTCTTTCGTTTGCCATCGTTACTGGGCTCCGGAGGGCTGTTCCTTGGTGACCAGAAGAACGCGGGCGACCGCTTCGGACCGGAGCCGCGCAAGCGCCTTCTGCGTGTCGGCCAACGCGACCGCCTGAGCGGCCGCGAGATCGTCCTTGGCCGACGTCAGCCGGTACGTTTCGGCGTCGAGCCAAAGGTCGTCGACACCCTGTTTCGAGTAGTCTGCGAGGACTTCGCTACGCACGGCATTGAATTCCTCGGCCGTGACATCCGACTTAAGGAAGCGATCTTGATACGAATCGGTGTCCGACGGAAGCGCGATCGCGTTCCCGCTGCGCTCGATCCCCGTGACGTTCCATGAAGAGAAGCCGAACACCAGCATTCCCGTCAACAAGTGCGATTCGTTCGTGGCATGCCCGGAAACACCGTCGAGCGCACGAATTCGCCGTGCGAGAATACGTTCGAGGATGCGGTTGGCGAAATATCCCTTGTCCTTGCGGGCAACTCCGCGAACGGCCATCCGGAACTCGCTGGTCGACGGTACGGAAGTATCAAGGATCTGCACCTTCTCCGGTGCCGCTTCGGGTTCCGCAAAGGTGGCCGGCACTTTTTTGTCCGCCTTCAGCCAGCCGCCGAACAATCGCTTGACGGCACGGAACGCAAAATCCGATTTGACGTTGCCGACGATCGCGACGGTCGCGTTGTCGGCCGTGAAGAATCGCTGTTTGGCGAATATGATGTCCGCGAAATCGATCGCCGAAACACTCTCGGTCGTTCCCTGAACAGGGCGCCCGTACGGATAGTTCCCGAAAAGCCGTTTCGCGACGGCGGCGTTCGCGACGTAATTCGGGTTTTTCTCAAGATCCGCGAGCAACGCCAGTTGCGGATTCTTCACCCGGCCCGTCGTTTCCTTGTCGATCGCCGGATTCGTCAGTGCCTGGGCGAGAGTTTCGACGATCTGCAGGAACTTATCTGCATCGCCCGATGCATCGATCTCAATATAGTCGTAGGTGCAAGTAACCTTCAGATCGCCGCCGAGATCGTCGCGGAAATAATCGCGTGTCGTTTCGCCGGGGAAGATGATGTCCGACAGGAGCTTCATCGTCCCTTCTTTTCCGAGCGGATCGAACGCCGAGCCGGAATGTATCCGGGTCTTGATCGAGATCTTCGATGACTTTTGATCGCTCCAGACGAGCAACCTGAGTCCGTTGAGAAGCCGGTCCTCACGCGGAGCGCTGGTTTGGGCAGGTTGTCCGAACGCCGCGAGCGCACCGGCGAAAACCACGAACACGGACGCGGCCGTGCGGATAAGTTGTTTTGATAAATACGTCATGTGTAATTAATTAAGATTCGAATTCGAGAACACCGACTTAGTTGCCGCGATGCGGTCGAAGCGTTGTCACGATCAAAGCTGAAATTTTAAATCGCGTCAGGCAAAGTTTCAATTCTTCCGGGCATCTAGATAATTGTAATTCGGCAGGGTTCAAATCGAAAATTTCATCGATGAAACTTAACATCTGCCGATTTCGTGATAATATTGCGTAGTTTTGGGTTGATGCCGCGCGCCGCACGCGGCGGCTTTAAGAGGCTGGAGAATGGGGAAAATAGTTAAGTTTTGTAGCGCTTGTGAAGAAGGATTCGCCGAAAAATTCGGGTTTTGCCCGAACTGCGGTGCTCCGCTGACGGCGTTTGAAATGAACCCGGTCGTCGGCGAGTCGAAGCCGGAACCGGTGGTCGACGAGATCCCGGAACCCGAAGTCATCGTCGCGGCCACCGAACCCGTGATCGAGGCGCCGGTGATCGAACCCGAAGTCGTTTCGGAACCCGAACCGGCTTTCGAAACCGCGCCGCTGGCAGCCGCAGACGCGTTCGAGTTTGAACCGGAAGTGTTCGAACCGGAACCGGAGCCTATCGAAGCCGCGGCGGACGAGCCTGAGGCCGAGGTTGTTGAACCCGAGCCGGTTATCGCGCCGACGGCGGCCTTCGAGGTTCCGACCGCGTCCCGCGAAGTTTATGCCGCGACCCATGCGCCGAGCCGCCCGAAGGATGACGGATTTCATGTCACGATCGTCGAAGAGAAGAATGTCAAGGAACGCAACTTGTTGCTCCTCGGCTTTTTCGTACTGTTCTTTGGAGCTTTCGGATTCGGTTTGATCTACTCGTTGTTCAACAAGTTCCTCGATGTCGGCGCGATCGACACGCCGGATCTCATCGCCTACGTCGGCGAGGTCGAACCAATGCCGTTCGAGGAAGAGAAAGAGATCAAGAAGGACAATGAAAAAGGCGGCGGCGGTGGCGGCGGCGGCAAGGAAGAAAATACGCCGGCATCGAAGGGCCGCGAGGCAGCCCAGGTTCCGGATCCGATCACTCCGCCTTCGTCTTCGATGGATCGACTGACCAATCCGACCCTGACGTTGCAGATGGCGACAAAGAACAAGAATCCGCGTCCGGCCGAAGATTCCGATGAGCCGTACGGCGTCAAGGACGGTGGTGACGGTCGTTCAGACGGTCTCGGTCGCGGCGGCGGCCTCGGCAACGGCAACGGTCGCGGACAGGGCAATGGCAACGGCGGCGGCCTCGGAAATGGCAATGGTGACGGCCGTGGCAACGGTGACGGTGACGGCGAAGGCAACGGTAAAGGCGGCGGATCCGGCGATTTTGACGGCGTTGTCGTCAACAAGGGGCCGACGGTCGGAGTGAAGATCATCTCGAAGCCGCGTCCCGGTTATACCGACTCTGCCCGCGTCAACAACGTTCAGGGAACGGTGATCCTGAAGGTCACGTTCCTCGCGAGCGGTCAGATCGGCGGCGTTTCGGTGATCAAGGGCCTTCCGAACGGATTGACCGAACAGGCGATCGCGGCGGCCAAGAACATACGGTTCGAACCGGCGAAACGCGGCGGAACGCCGTATGCCGTGAATAAGAATGTGGAATACAGCTTCACGATCTTTTAGTTCTGTATCCTGATTCCTCTGTTTCATGCGGGCCGAACGGTTTCGGTCCGCATCTTTTTTTGCCCGCGACCGGGAATTGTGTTACAAACTTCAATGCGGGTAACATTATGAAAATTCTTGTATTTGCACTGATTTTGGCGATGCCGTTGGCGATCTTCGGACAAAGTGAATCGGATCGATTCCGTGTTTTTGACGGTAACGGCAATCCGTCGTCGATAGATCAGATCATCGCGGCGGCGGGCGACGTCAACGTTGTGTTTCTCGGTGAGAATCATGACGACGCGACGGCGCACGCTCTGCAATTTCGGATCTTCAAGGCGATCGTCGAGAAGTATTCGAAGGAAAGACCGACGGCGCTTTCAATGGAAATGTTCGAGCGCGACGTTCAGGTTGTGGTCAACGAGTATCTGAACGGACTTATCTCGGAGAATCATTTTCTGGCGAGTTCGCGTCCGTGGAAGAATTATGCGACCGATTACAAACCGCTTGTCGAACTCGCGAAGGCCGACAAACTGCCTGTGATCGCGGCGAATGCTCCGCGACGGTATATCAACATGGTATCGAGAAACGGTCGTTCGGCGCTCGATCCGTTGACGAAACAGGCCAAAGAATGGCTCGCGCCGCTTCCCTGGGCGAAACCGTCGGAGGCGTATGCGAACAAGTTCAAGGGGTTGATGGGGCCGTCGCCCGAGGCGCAGATGGGACTCGCGAACATCCTTGAATCGCAATCGCTCTGGGACGCAACGATGGCGTATTCGGTTTCGCAGTTTCTGAAAAAGAAGAAGAATCCGCTGGTCGTTCACCTCAATGGCGGATTCCATACTGAAAATCGTCTCGGAACCGCTGAACAGCTGATGAATTACGCCAAAAAGTCGAAGTTCATCGTCGTCACGATGCGTTATGAGAACGACTTCAAGACGTTCGACAAGGCAAAACATGGTGGTCTCGGTGACTTCGTCATTTTGACGGATTCCTCGGTTCCGCGAAGTTTCAAACAATAGGTAGGAGGCGGTAGACAGTAGGCGGTAGACAGTAGGTAGTAACTGTGCCGCCGACCAAATACCGTTTTCCGCCGTCTGCCTTCCGCCTACTATCTACTTCCAACTGCTTAAACTCACCTGGCCGGCTTTTCCCACAGACGAGCGTCAATTGTGAACTGCTCAGGCGCGGATTTTTTCTTGGGAGAGAATCGACCGGCAAATCATTCCCGAAATCTTTGCGTCTCTGCGGTAAAGTTCTCCGAATGACTCCACCGCGAACTTGGCGAGTCTTCCGTGAAGCCGGTTTTCCTCACGCGAAGGACGCGGAGATCGCAAAGGGAATCTGTTCGTCCGAAGTGTTGTAGAAACGCAATTCCCGGTCAAACTTTGCGAACTTGGCGAGTCTTCCGTGAAGCCGGTTTTCCTCACGCGAAGGACGCGGAGATCGCAAAGGGAATCTGTTCGTCCGAAGTGTTGTAGAAACGCAATTCCCGGTCAAACTTTGCGAACTTGGCGAGCCTTGCGTGCGATCGTTTTTTCTCACGCGAA
>JAKOSS010000132.1 GCA_029777145.1 Acidobacteriota bacterium
CGACCGCACCCCAGAAAATGGCTTGTAGAATCGATGTCATCAAGAACCGGCGACCCCGTTTTCGGCCTCCAACCGATAGACACGCCTGAATGCGACGGCATAGGCGATCAGGTAATAAATGAACCAATTATACGCGACAGAAGCAAAGAACGAGGAGATCAGGTACGCGACGATGCTCGCCTGCAGTCCGACCGAGACGTAATAGAACCAGTTGTGATCGTCCTCGGAGAAGAGCGTCCGTTCGATCGCGCCGAGCTTTCGGAACGGACTGATCATGAAGATCAGGTAGGCGGCGAGACCGAGGAGTCCGAGCTCAGACGAAACCTGCGTGTACGCGTTGTGCGAAACGAGATTATGGATGCCGACGATCGGGAAATTGCCGATGCCGATCCCCCACGGATTGCGGAGCGTGACGATAATCGAGCGCTCGAGCAGTTCGCGGCGCTGGTCGGACGAGCCGACGGCGTCGAGTCCGGGAATGAAGATCGAAAGGACGCGGATCCCGAAGTTTCCGGGAGCGAGGATCAGCGCGAGCACCGTCGCGATAAACCCGACGATGGTCACGTTCAGCCGGTTCTTGCGGCCCAGTTTCCACGCGAGCACGCCCATCGATCCGATAAGTCCGAGAAATCCGCCGCGCGAGAACGTAATGAAGTTTGCGGAAACGAGGATGATCGCCGTCGCGAAATAGACGATCTTCCCGACCTTGTTTTTCGTCGCCAGTCCGAGCGCGACCGCGAGCGGAAGCATCATGATCAGGTGCATCGACATTTCGTTCGGATTCTCGAACATCCCGCCGATAACCTCGCCGACGCGATAACCCTCGACCGTCATCTCGCCGCGCATGTACATTCCGAGCGCCAGATAACTGAGGACCACGCCGATCGAGAGCGAAAGCCACATCATCCCGACGAGTCGTCGTCGCGTGCGGATGACGTTGATCATGACGACGAACATCAGCACGGCCTTGACGAACGGTTCGTTGAACGCGTCCCACGCCATTCCCGGATCTTTCGCGATCGGCATCGTGACGAGCGCGATCGCCGCGAGCGCGAGAACGGCCTTGACCTCGGTCGGAAACGACGTCAGGTTTCCCTCCGTCGCGAACTGCGTCGGAATGAAGATCGCGAGCGTCGCGATCGCGAAATAGAATGCGGTCGCCGACAGGAACCCAAGTCCCGGAATCAGTTCGTACGGACGGAAAAGGACGAGGATCGAGAACATGTAGAGCCCGATATAGCTCAGGGTATGGCCGTTCCGGCGCAGCCAATTCTCCTCGCCGATAAGCTTGCGGTCACGTTCGGCGATCTTGTCGGCCTTTCGGCGTTTGACCTGTTCGGCATATCCGAGCTCGACCTCGGGCGCCTTTTCCGGATGCGATTCCGAAACAAAAATTTCCGTCTGTCCGGACGTCTCGGCAAACGAGTCGGGCTTCCTTTCAGACGGAAATTCCTGGTTTTGCGTTTTGTAAGGGTTGGTCAGGCTTTGAGTGTGAGCGGGTTGGCGTGAGTCGTCGGTCTCGTGAGTCTGAGGTTTTGAGGATCCGAGAGGTTTGAGCGAGGTTTGTTCGTGTGAGTTTGTTACGCCCTTTTTGGCGGGCGATGCGAGGGACTGATAATCAAGCTTGTTCTCGGAAGACATCTGTTGTCGGCCATTTGGACAACCGTTCAGGGATAGATGACGGTTGCATAAATTTCTTCTCGGGGTAGTCGGGCAGATTTGCAGGTGTCATAGTAACACGTTCGGGGCGGTTCGATGATCAACGTCAGACACTCACCTTTTCGCGGTCGAAGGCAATGATCGTGCGGACCTTCTGCTTGAGCGCTTTCTCGAACTGCCGAGCTTCGTTGACGCCGTTGAACGAGAGCGATTGGAGGTTCGACTCAATCCGTTTTCGGTAATCCGACACCAGCGAGTCGGAAACGCCGAGCATTTCCGCGACCTCAAGCTGCGTTCCGCCGTTGCTCGTCAGGTAGCAATGCCAGAGGACGCTGATCATCCGGTCGTACTGTTTCGCTTTTCCGCGGACGCTCTTGCTGAGGCTTTCGAGAAATCCCTCGACAAACTCGGTGGCGATCTCTTCGCCTTCGCGGCGCAGGAATCCCTGTTCGGGGTTCTCCCGCGTGTCGGCGTGTTCGTATTCGAAATGATTGTCGTCGTCATCATGTCCGGTGCCGCCGATCGGGACCAGATAGATGTCCATGACGGGAAGGCGCGACATGACGAACGATCGCAGCGAGCGGACATCGACCGGTGAATCGACCGCCTTGAGGACGCGGATGATGAGCTTCTCGAGATCGACGTTGCTGATCACGATCTGGGCGTCGCCCGTGCATCCCACCATGCGGGTATCACGGCTTTGAAACGAAACGACTTTGACGCGTTCCTCCATTTCCTGGACGTTGCGGCGGGTTTTGGCATCGGGCCAGTCCGCGAGTCCGTATGTGCGGTCGGCAAGTCGCCGATGAATCTCGAGGTTACCGATGTTGTCGAAGCGCTTGAATGTCTTGCTCGACTGAATGAGCGTCGAGATCCGGCGCGCGAGCCTGTAGCTTTCCGGATATCGTTTGCGAAGTTCGGCCGTCAAAAGATTCGTCAGCTCGATCTGGCTGATCTCGGCTTCGATCTCGGCATCGGTCATTTCCGTGTCGAGATAATGCTGGAAGCGTTCTTTGCCCAAAAGAGCGACGAAGAGTTCCTGCGTAAGATCCGTATATGCGTTGTATTTGCCCTCTTCGACGAGGAATCCGGCACTCTTCGAGGCCCGAACCAAAGGATGAGAAGAAACGATTCGGTGCAGCTCCGCCCAGATCTGGTTGACGTCGGAATTCTTCAGGCTCTCGGTCCATTTTCCGATCTTGATCTGACGGTTTTGAATCGCCCTAGGAAGGCGTTCCTGCTTTTTGATTGCGCTCATAGAGATTGTGTCCGATTTGAAGTGATTCTTGTGCTTTAGGTAGACATGCCCTGCCCCGCTCCGAACGCGATTCTCTTCCCGATCGAGGATTGCGCCGACATCAGACTTGCAAGAAGTTATTTTGAGAAGGGTAGATGCTTGATTCGATCGCCGAGCACTGCGATCGATCTGGTAGGTAGCGATCAGGACCTTTCGGTGCTGTCCAACTACAATTTAGATGTTAGCAATTCCGTCCAAATTGAGCAACACTTTTTTCTGAATTTTTTCATTGTTTAACAATCTAGATAAAAGTAACGGTTGATTGAGGTTGCAGAGACGTTATTGGATCGGCTGGACGCAATGGCACGAAATTCGGGATTTCAAAAGTCTCAAAGTTTTGGAAGCCGGCCCGCATTGCGGTTTTATTTTCCCTGTAACGCGTATTTGGGAATTCCGGAATCAGAGCAGTTGTTTATTTCGACCGGAACGAGAACTGCGCCAATTTTGCTAACGGGTTGAACGAAATGACCTTTTTCCGTAAGAACGCAAATTGTCCGACATCGGAGAAGTTGCTCGCATTCCAAAAGGGTGAGATCCCGGCGCGGGAGATCGACAAGATCACCGTCCATCTCCGGTTCTGCGAATTCTGTTCGGCAGAAGTTGACCTCTATACGCACTATCCGCAGTCGGAGGATTCGGTCGAACGCTCAGATATTCCGGAGCCGCTCCTGGAACTGGCCGAAGCGCTGCTTAACAACCGTCGCCGTGATCTTCTCGAGCAGATCTTCCGTGGCGAACCTTCGAGGAACTGATCAAAAGAATCGTCTGAGCGATCGACCAACATCATGTAAAACGCCGTGAGCGAGATTGCGCTTCACGGCGATTTGTTTTGTGACCAGGACTCATGGTCTGTCGTTGAACGGGCAGTTTGCTTAATCATTAGATTGATCGGCGGCCTTTCCTTCCTCAGAATTCAGTTCCTTTACCGCCTTGTCGAAATCACTTTCGAATTGACGCTCCTGAATCGGGCGATACCTTTCGTATTCGCTCTCGGCGTGTTTTTTCGCCATTTCGGCCGACACCGAACCCGAATCGGGCAAAACGGCGCGGTCGGCAAACTCGAGAAACTGATCCAATCTCGTCGCCCAGTCTTCCATCGTCATCGGAATTCGGCGCGCCGCGCGGTCCTCCGCGAGGTCCAGGAATGCGTTGACAATCCGGCCGAGCGCCGCCAATTCATCCTTTGACAAGTAGTTCTTAGCGACGGAAACATCGCTTTTCAGGATCCTTCCGCCCGGTCTCTTTTCCCAAGCCGTCAAACCCATATTCGGCTTGCTAGCGTCCGCACGTGATTTGATAAGCTCGGCGGCTGTCTGTCCGTGGATCGCATAGTGAAGCTTGTTTTGGACTTTCGCGAAGAACGTCTTGGTCGTCGGAGCATCCCGGTTGTAGTCGACGCTGGTCGAGTAGATATCGGTGATCTTCTGATAAAACTTGCGCTCCGAAAGGCGGATCTCGCGGATCTCTTCAAGCAGACGCTCGAAGTAGTCTTCGCCGAGAAATGTCCCGTTTTCCAACCGCTTCTTGTCGAGCACGTAACCCTTGATCGCGAATTCGCGTAGAACGCCCGTCGCCCATTGTCGAAACTGCGTCGCGCGGATCGAATTGACACGGTAGCCGACCGAAATGATCGCGTCGAGGTTGTAAAAATCGACATCTCGCGTTACCTGACGATCACCTTCCGATTGAACTATCCGGAATTTCCGGATAGTTGCGTCCGGAACGAGTTCCATCTGTGAATAGATGTTTTTGAGATGCTCGTTCACCGTTCTGACATCAACAGCAAAGAGCTTGGCCATCAGTTTCTGAGAGAGCCAGATCGTCTCGTCTTCGTAGCGCGCCTCAATGCTCGCGTCACCGGCGTTGGCTGTGAAGATCAGGAATTCGGTCGTGCTGTTGCGGATCAATTTCCGGGTCGGGTCATCCATATGAGAGTTCCTCTGCGTTTCGCGTTGGCTTCATGAGTTTGGTTTTGATCGGACCTCCGTTCGTCGTTTTGCCGTCGGATTCGAGTTTCGCTGCGATCGCCAAGCTGCTGGTGCTTGGACGCTGAGTATTTTCGAGGACGCAATGCGCGCTGCTCACCGTGAGAATATTGCCGCGAAAACGAATCTGAGGTCGGCGTTCTTACCTAAAAAGAAACGCTGATGATCTGAAATCCGCAATCCGAGATCCCAATTCCCAAATGAATTGCCGCCGAAGGCGGAACTCTTAACTAGGATCCGCAGATCTCGTCGATCGCCTCGCCGTATTTCTCGTCGATCACGCTGCGTTTGATCTTGAGCGTCGGCGTCATTTCGCCCTTGTCGATCGAGAATTCGCGCGGGAGCAAATAGACGCGTTTCACTCGTTCGAATTCGCTGAGTTCGCGCGTGAGCTCGATCGCCTCTTTCTGGACGCGCTTGACGACATACGGGTTCTCGCACAGTTCTTCGCGGCTCGCGTTGTTGGTAATTCCCTCTTCAGCAAGGACTTGTTTGAGCGAATCCCAGTCGGGCACGACGAGCGCTCCGACCTGTTTGCGCCCCGAACCGACGACGACCGGCTGCGCGATGATCGGCGACTGTTTGAGCAGACTCTCAACCTGGAGCGGCGCGACGTATTTCCCGTTCGACAGCTTGAAAAGGTCCTTCAGGCGGTCCGTGATGTAGAAATGCCCGTCCTCGTCCTGATAACCGACGTCGCCGGTGTGATACCAGCCCTCGTCGTCGAGAACCTTCGCCGTTTCATCGGGTTTGTTGAAATAGCCCTGCATCACGTTCTTCCCGCGGATCAGAACCTCGCCATCCTTGTCGGCGATCTTCATTTCGATTCCGTCAAACGGAACGCCGATCGATCCGACCTTGTTGTCTTCCGGACGGTTCGCGCAGGTAATGCATCCTTCGGTCATCCCGTAGCCCTGAAGGATCGGAATGCCCGCCGCCCAGAACGCGTACGACAGTTTCTTTGAAAGAGGAGCGCCGCCCGAGACGAAAAATCTGAGATGCCCGCCGACGCCTTCGCGCCACTTCGAGAACACAAGTTTGCTCGCAAGCGCCTGTTTGGCCGCAAGAACAGGTGAAATCGATCGATGATTGTCCTTCGCCGACCAATACTCCTGACCGACCTCGAGCGCCCATTCGAAAAGCTTCGTTTTGAAACCGCCGGCGGCCCGTCCTTTCTTGACGATCTTGTGGTAGACCTGCTCAAAGAGCCGCGGAACGGCCGTCATGATCGTCGGCTTCACTTCCTGAAGATGGCTCGCCAGCTGATCAAACGCGGCACAGTAGTGGATTGCGACGCCGTTCGAACACAGCACGTAGAATACCGTCCGTTCGAAAATGTGCGACAGCGGAAGGACGGCGAGCGAACGGTCGCGATTGCTGATCGGAAGTCCTTTTGAAATGGCGAGGACGTTGGAAACGAAATTATCGTGCGTCAGCATCACGCCTTTCGGTTCACCCGTCGTGCCGGAGGTGTAAATGATCGTCGCCAGATCGTCGCCGTGAACCGCGCTCAAATGACGGTCGAACGCTTCCGAATCGATCTTCTCAGCCTCGACTCCGCGTCTCTCGATCTCTGAAAGAAGCATCGCGCGGCTTTCGTCTTCGGGCAGCGATTCGTCGTCGAAGAAGACGACCTTCTCGATACGTTCGACGCTCTGCACCGCACGCTGCGCGTGTTTCCAAAGTTTCTTCCCGGAAACGAAGAGCATCTTCGCACCCGAATCCTCGAGAATGTAGCGGATCTGCTCGACGGCCTGCGTCGTGTAGATCGGGACGTTGACGGCGCGCAGCGAAAGGATCGCCAGATCGACGATCGACCATTCGGGACGATTCTCGGAAATGATCGCGACCTTGTCGCCCGCGCCGACGCCAAGTTCGGCGAGGCCGCAGGCGATGCTGCGGATCTTTTCGATCACGCGGGATCCGGAAAGATGCTCCCAGACGTCATTGAGTTTGTAGGAAAGCGCGTCGGGCCTCGTATTGCGGCGGAACGATTCGAAACAGAAGTGCGGAATCGTTTGCGGCAGATCCTCGAAGCCGATCATGTTTGCGTTAATCATCGCTCGGTAGATTCTAGTAGATGGCCGCGATTTCGGCAAAAGGTCGGAGGGGGCGATTCCAAGATTCCAGCGGCCCGCGGCCGATTCCAAGATTCCAACGGCGTGTGGCCGATTCCAAGATTCCGGCGGCCTTTGGCCGATTCCAAGATTCCGGCGGCGTGAGGCCGATTCCAAGATTCCAGCGGTCTGCGGCCGATTCCAAGATTCCAGCGGCGTGGGGCCGATTCCAAGATTCCAGCGGCCTGCGGCCGATTCCAAGATTCCAGCGGCCTGTGGCCGTTTCCAAGATTCCAGCGGCCTTTGGCCGATTCCAAGATTCCAGCGGCCCGCGGCCGATTCCAAGATTCCAGCGGCCTGTGGCCGATTCCAAGATTCCAGCGGCCTGTGGCCGATTCCAAGATTCCGGCGGCCTGCTGCCGATTCCAAGATTCCAGCGGCCTGCGGCCGATTCCAAGATTCCTGCGGTCAGCGGCCGATTCCAAGATTCCAGCGGCCCGCGGCCCGATTCCAAGATTCCAGCGGTCTGCGGTCGATCCCAAGATTTGAAATGCACCGTTTGGAATCCTGGAATGCGCCGTCTGGAATGCGCCGTCTGGAATGCGCAGCCTGGAATGCGCAGCCTGGAATGCGCCGTCTGGAATGCGCCGACTGGAATGCGCAGCCTGGAATGCGCCGCTTGGAATGCGCCGCTTGGAATCCTGAATTGCGCCGCAGGCGCCTGGAATCTGGAATGTTGGAATCCGCAATCCCAAATCCCAATTCCCAAATGCTAAATCAGTCCCGCCTGTTCGGCGCGGCGAACGGCTTCGAGACGGCTGTGGGCACCGAGTTTCTTGAAGATGTGCTGGATATGATTGTTGACGGTGGTCCGGCTGATAAACAGATCGTTCGCGATCTCGCTCGACGAGCCGCCGCGGGCGAGGCACTTGAGGATCTCAATCTCCCGCTTCGAAAGATCGGTAAACTTCGTCGGCGTCCGTTTCGGAGTCCGGAGCGATTCGATATGCGCCTGAGGAATATTCGTCTCGGTCACGACGAAATCGCGCATCAGCATCTCAAAGCGTTTTGACAGATCTGCCGGCCGCGCGATGTGGACCGTATGCGGCGCGACCGATTTCGATTCATCGACGATCAGGACAGAAATATTGAACCACCGCGGCTTGTCGCCGCTGCGTACCTGAAGATCGTAATTCTTCAGCGGCTGACGGTTTTGCGCCATCTGTCTGATCGAGCAGCGCTCGCCGCAGACACGTCCGCATTCATCGACGCCGTGAAGAACCTCACTGCAGGTTTTGCCGACTGCTTCATTCCTTCCGATCCCGAAAACCTTCTCGGCGGCGGCATTCCAGGCGGTGATGTTGCCCCCCGGATCGAGCGCAAACGCCGCATCGGCCGTACCGTCAACCAGCTTTTTTATCTCGCTCAGACGCATTGTTCAGGTTAATCAGAAAAATGATGCGGAATGATTATTGTTCAATGATCGAGTTGAAGGCAAATTTGAATGCGGAGAAAAAAATCCGCTTTCGAGGCAAACGCTGATGATCTTCTCAAAGGCAACGGGATACGGCATCAGAGCGCTGGCATATTTGGCTCGTCAAAACGACGTCAGATTGTGCGGCCTCAATGAGATCGCCGCGAGCGAAAGGATCCCGCCCGTTTATCTGAGAAAACTCCTCGGCGAGCTTCGGCGGCATCGGATCGTTGAATCGGTAAAAGGCGTACACGGCGGCTATTTGCTGGCCCAGCATCCCGGCGACATCACTTTGTGGGATGTGTTCCGGCTGCTCGATCAAGACCCCTATTTGGACGAGTGTTTGCTTTGCGGATCGCGTGACGAAGGTTCCAACTGCCCGTTCTGCAAGGAATGGAAACGAATTCGGGACGAACTTATCCAAACGCTCCAAACGCAGACGATCGCGGACTACGCAACCGTTTCAAGATCGGAATGATGTGCGACATTCCCTTGTGAAAAGTTTCCCAGGCGCCCGATAGCCGGCTGCCGGATGATTTCTAAAGCAGTACGAATTCGCCGCGGGTCGAATCCCCCGATTCGAGTCACTCAGGTTTCATACATTCTATGACCCTAACCTGGATCGCTATTATTGCAAGCCTTTTGATGGGAGCCGGCGCCGCATTGATCTTCATCTTTGCCGCCAAGCGGGACTATTTCCGCGACATCGAGGAAGCGAAATACCAGGTTTTTTGGTCGGATATCGAAGAATTGGTCAACGAAGTTGAGGAGGAAGAATTGGATGAGCGAAAAGCATAACGCTCAGGAAGAATCGAGCGAACCCATTTCGCGACGAAAGGTGCTTGCCTGGCTGACGAGCATGGGAATCATGGGATCGGCCGTGGTCACGGTGTTCTCGAATCTGGTCTTCATCAAGCCGCGCGCGACATACGGACAGCCGACGCGATTCAGCATCGGCACGCCCGACGACTACCCGCCGGGAACCCGCATCGCGCTCGGAGATCAGAAAGTTGCGATCATCCGCGAAGGCGCCAAGATGGCGGCGATCTCGATCACCTGCACGCATCTCGGCTGTATCGTCGGCGTTTCGGAAACCGGCTTCGCCTGCCCTTGTCACGGTTCGCGATTCGATCAGGACGGGAACGTCACCGGCGGCCCGGCTCCGAAACCGCTGCCGTGGTACGAACTTTCGATGGCACCGAACGGCGAACTCGAGGTTGATAAAGGCAAAGAAGTTACTGCCGGCAAATGGTTCACGATCTAGTCAGTGGACAGTCGTCGGTGGTCAGTGGTCAGAGAGTTGATCCGATGACTACCGGCCACTGACCACCGACCACTGACCACTGACCCTGACTCAAAACTATGAGCGAGAAAAAGAACAATATCTTCAGCATGTTGAGCAGCATGCCGGCCGCGATCTGGTCGTCTGTTTTCAGGAACAACCTGCCGTATACAGACCTTGGCCGTTCAAAGACCAGCTTCAACAATTTCTTCCTCCATATTCACCCGGTAAAGGTTCACCGGCACACGTTGAAGCCGTGGTTCACGATGGGACTCGGACTTGTCAGTCTCTTCCTGTTCCTGATACTGACGGTCACCGGCGTCCTGCTGATGTTCTATTACGTCCCGTCAACGACCCAGGCGTACGACCGGATGCTCGACCTTCGCGGATCCGTTGCGTTCGGTGTTTTCCTCCGGAACATGCACCGCTGGTCGGCGCACGGCATGGTCGCCGCCGTCTTCCTTCATATGTGCCGCGTGTTCTTCACCGGCTCGTACAAGAAGCCGCGCGAGTTCAACTGGGTGGTCGGAGTTTTTCTCTTCCTGATCACGCTGTTCCTCAGTTTCACCGGATACCTGCTGCCGTGGGATCAACTCGCCTTTTGGGCGATCACCGTCGGCACCGCGATCGCCGGCTACGCGCCGGTCGTCGGCGAACAGATGCGTTTCCTGCTGCTCGGTGACACGACCGTCGGCCAGGAAGCCCTGCTTCGATTCTACGTCCTGCACGTCGCGGTCCTGCCGCTCGTGATGAC
>JAKOSS010000133.1 GCA_029777145.1 Acidobacteriota bacterium
CTCGGATCGAAAGGCGCGGACACGACCGACGAACCGGTGGCGCTGATCCGTCAGGAGAACGGCACGGTCGTCGCTCGGGGCAAACAGCATCTGCTGGGCTTCGATCCGGCATCGCGCCAGATCGTCTGGTCGGCGAAATTCGACGCACCGAACGTCAACGGCTGGCAGACGTTTGTGATGACGGCGATCACCGTCGCGGTCGCCGCGCTGTCGCAGGCGAACAAGGAAATGGCCGCGTCGCGCAACGACTGGCGGTCGGTGAGCCGGAGCAACGACAATCTCGTCGGGATGCTGAGCATGTACGAAAGGTTCATGACGAACCGGACGACGGCGACCAAGCAGTCGGGCAACGTGGTTTACATGTTGACGAACGTCAAAAGCGGCGACGACAAGGGCGCCGGACTGGTCGGCGTCAACCTCATGAGCGGAGTGCCCGAAAAGCAGATCCTGTTCAAAGATAAGGACCCGGATTATGAGGTCGACGAATACGAAGGACGGCTTTTCAATCTGAACAAGAACGTTCTGTCGGCTTACAACATCACCGAAGGCGTCGAGGTCAAAAAGGCCGACGACGACGAAGAGAAAAAGAAGTAGATTATCGTTCGCCGGCTTGGGGACATCGGTCGCGGATGTCCCCTCGGCCTCCGACCGTTGGCTTTGGGACGAGCACGGCCGCAAATCGTCCTTGACTACGTTTTGGAATTCAGGCACGTCGCCGGCGTTGAAACTGCAAGTCGCCGAGACGTGTCCGTTGTTCCCCCCAGACCCGACCGAACACGCGACGTCCCCGAAATTTTCCCGGCCCACCTCCTTCTGTTGTGGCGATATCTCCGAATCGCTTCGCTCGCAAACAAGACAACACCTCCGCAAATACTTGGTGCCGATCGCGGGCGATCGCCGGGCGACATGGGTTTTCGTGACATGCGTGGCAGACCCGAACGTTTCATCGCAGGGCCCTGTGGCCGAACCGAACAACTTGTCCGCGTTCGCCAATCGTGCGAAATTAGGTAGCGAATTCACGGACGCAGCAACGGTGGCAAAACGCGATCTGAAAAGAGATTGGAATCCCGACCCGGATTCGTTCCGGCGGTTCCTCGCGTGGCTTGATGAGGGTAACGATTCGGGCGGCGAGCGTTACCTCGAGATGCGCCGGAGGCTTGTCGCCTACTTCGATCGGAAGGAGTGCGCGGATGCCGACGAACTTGCCGACGAGACGCTGAACCGCGTCGCCCGGCGGCTCGATGAAGAGGGTCGCATCGATTCCGAAAGTCCCGCCAGATACTGTTACATCGTCGCGAAATTCGTGTTCTTGGAGTCGTTGCGCCGAAAGGGCTCCGTCTCGCTCGACGACGTGATGCACACCGAATCGATCGAGCCGGCGGCGGTCTCGGCCGACGAGGACGCCGAGCATCGCGAGTTGATGCTCGAGTGTCTCGAACGTTGCATCGCCAAGCTTGAAACGGTGAGCCGCGAGATAATTTCCGGATACTATTTCGGCGAAGAACGGATCAAGATCGATAACCGTCGGGCGATCGCCGGGCGATTGGGGATCTCGGCCAACGCGCTCACCATCCGCGCCTGCCGAATTCGGGACAAACTCGAGGATTGCGTCCGAAAATGCGCCGGAAATCGGGGCAAACCGTAGATGACGAAATATTTTCGGTTTTTTGTCTTAAATGTTCAGAGAAAGCCGATTCTCTGAAAAAAAATGATGGAAACGACGAACTACAACCCGGCCATGCTGAGGCAATATCTTCTCGGGACGCTGGATGCTTCCCGGACCGAGGAGTTCGACGAACTGAGCATCGCAGACGAAGGATTCGCGGATGCCTTGTCCGCGGCCGAGAACGAACTGATCGATCAGTTCGTCGCCGGCACGCTCGGCTCCGAGGAAACGAGGCTCGCCGGGAAGCGTTTCGCCGCGAGCCGCCGGATGCGGGAGCGGGTCGATTTCGCCCGGGCGCTCAAGGAAGTCGGCGACCGGGAAACCGACGTTCAGCCGACGTTCGAACCGGTCCGACGCGGCATCCTTTCCGCGCTTCCGCGGTTCGCCACACGCTGGGCGTTCGCCGCGCTGTTGGTGCTGATCGCGGCCGGCGGCGTGCTGGTTTGGCTGAGCGGTTCGGGGCCGGACCGGATCGTCCGCAATGAGGATGTCCCGCCGCCGTCACCCGAAGATCCGATGCGGGTTCCGGCGCCCGTGCCGTCGCCCCGCCCAACGGACGCCCCCGAGATCGCCAAAGAGACGGTACCTGAGCCGACGGCGACCGCGCCGCAGGCATTGCCGACGCCGAAAGCAAAAAGGCCGGCGTTGGCGGCCATCGCGACCTTCGTACTTGCGCCGCCGGTCCGCGGCGGCATTCCGACGCTCAGGATCCGGCCGGGTACCTCGTCGATCCTGATCCGGGCCGAACTCGAGACCGGCGACTTCCCGCGTTACCGCGCGATTCTCAAGGACCCGGATTCGGGCGAAGTACTTTCAGACGCGGTACTCGTCAAACCCCGGACCTCCGGCGGCCGAAGCTTTCTCCAACTCAAATATCCTGCCCGAACGCTCCGGAACGGCGTGGCCGCGATCGAGATCTCCGGCGTTTCCGTCGACGGCAAGCCGGAAATTATTGGTGACTATACCTTTCGCGTTGTGAGATAATTCGGCTCGTCAGTTCTTCAAGCCGGAGCCCGAATGGATCGATTACGTACAGCTGCGTGCTCGCTGATCCTCAGTCTGGGCCTGCTCGCAATGTCGGGAGGGCTCCATTCGGCTTACGCCCAGGAACCTGCTCCGCTGAGTGCCGGAACTTCCGCCGAATTTGCGATCTCCGGCGGCGAGCGCCGTCTTTTCAGCGTACATCTTGATGAAAAACAGCTGTTGCGTTTGATCGTCACGCAGCTCGGCGTCGACGTCGTTGTCCGGGTCCTGAAACCGGACGGAAGCGTTGCCGCCGACTACGACTCGGATCCGCGGTCGACCGGCGACGAGATCGTCGAGACGACCTCCGCCGAAGCCCGCGAATATATCCTCAGCGTCGAACCGCGACAACGGAACACGTCCGGAAAATTCGCCCTTAAGGTCGCCGAGATCCGACCGGCGACCCCAGCCGAATTATCGATGGACGAGACGCGGAGGATGCTGACCGAGGCAAACCGTCTGTGGCGCGCAAGCGAGTATGCGGCCGCGCTTCCGCTCGCGGAGCGCGCTCTCGCGATGCGATCGGAGGCATTCGGCGAATTTGATTTTGAGGTCAGCCAGGCGGTGTTCACGGTCGCCAACATTTATTCGGACAACGGAGGTTGGGCAAAGAGCGAGGAACTTTACCGGCGCACGATCGCGATCCGCGAAAAGGTCCGTGGGCCCGACGATATTTCGCTCTCTGCCGTTCTCAACAATTTTGGCGCGCTATACAACGCTGAGGGTGAGTATGAGAAGGCGGAGCCGCTGTTCGAGCGGTCGCTCTCGATTCGGGAAAAATGGCTCGAACCCGATCATTTGCTGATCGCGAGCGTTCTCGTGAACCTCGGGAACATCAGCCGGAACCGCGGTGACAGTGCGAAAGCCGCGGCGCGCTACACCCGCGCGCTGGCGATACGTGAAAAGGCGCTCGGTCCCGACACGGCCGAAGTTGCGCTTCTCCTCAACAACCTCGGCAATCTCTACGACGGTCAGCCCGAGAAAGCCGAACGCTATTACCTTCGTGCGCTCGAGATCCGCCGCCGCGTCTACGGGAACGAGCACCAGGTGGTCGCGCAGTCGATCTACAATCTGGCGCTGCTGTATGCGAAGACCGAGAAATACAAGCAGGCACTCGAACTGACCCTGGAATCGATCGCGATCTTTGAAAAGAAGCTTGGACCGGAGCATCCGAGCACGTCGTTTCCGTACAATCTTCTCGGTCTGATCTACAAGTCGATGGGGGAGCTTGAAAAGTCCGAGGCCGCATTCCTGCATTCGATCGCGATCAAAGAAAAGTCCGAAGGCCCGCATCACATCAATCTTGCCGGCGCGCTCTCGAATCTGTCGCTGCTTTATGCACTGCGTGGGGAGCCCGAGAAGGCCGTCGCGGCGCAGGCGCGGGCAAATGAGATCTACGAGTACAACGCGACGCTGAATCTCGCCGCCGGAACCGAGAGGGAGAAACTCGGTTATCTGCGGACACTCTCGAATTCGGAGAGCATCGTCATCTCGCTCCACATGCAGAGCGCGCCGGAATTGCCGGCCGCCGCAGAACTTGCGCTGGCGACGATTCTTCAGCGGAAGGGAAGAGTACTCGATTCGCTGGCCGCCAATCTGACGGCGCTCCGCGGCCGCTTCGATCCCGCCGACCGGGCGTTGCTCGACAAGCTGAACGGCGTCACGGCACGGCTTGTCGCGACGGTCCTCGCGGGTCCGTCCCAAATTGCGGATTTCGACAAGGAATTGTCGGCGCTCGAACGGGAGCGTGACGAGCTCGAGTCGCAGGTGAGCCTCCGCAGCGCCGGATACTACGAGGAGCGAAAACCCGTGACGCTGAGCGCCGTCAGACGCGAGATTCCGATCGGCAGCGCGCTCGTCGAATTTTCCCTGTACCGGCCGATCCCGCCGAACGTGGCGAACTACGCCGACGATCCGGCCAGACTGAAGGGGGCCGGAGAACCCCGCTACGCGGTTTATGTCACCCGGCGCGAAGGCCCGGTTCGTTGGGCGGATCTCGGCAGCGCGGCCCGGATCGATGAACTGATCGCGGCACTCCGTTCGGCGGTTCGGAATCCACGGCGAACCGACTACACGGTCCCGGCGACGAAGCTCGACCGGCTGGTCATGCGGCCGGTGCGTGAACTCGCCGGAGATGCCGGACAATTCCTGATCTCCGCCGACGGAAACCTGAACCTCCTTTCGTTCGCGACATTGATCGACGAGCGTGGACGGTTCCTGATCGAGGACCATTCGCTTGTCTATCTCACCAGCGGTCGGGATCTTATTCGGATGAAACGCGACCGAGCCCCCAAGTCGCCGCCGCTGATCATTGCCGATCCGGCGTTCGGAGGAATGTCGCCGACGAAATCCGCAACACGAGGTTCCGAGATCTCGCGCGCATATTCGGACCTGTATTTCGCGCGATTGGCGGGGACGGCGGTCGAGGGACGATCGGTGCAGTCAATCTTCCCCGGATCATTGCTCACGGGAGCGGACGCCTCCGAAGAGGCGCTGAAGCGTGCGACCGCGCCATCGATACTGCACATCGCGACCCACGGGTTCTTTCTTTACTCCGACGAAAACGGATCGCTTCAGCCCGCGAAGTCAGGCGAGAATCCTCTGCTGCGGTCCGGCCTTGCATTCGCGGGGGCCAATCAACGCAAGGGCGGCGATGAAGACGGCATCCTGACGGCGCTCGAGGCATCCGGTTTGAATCTTTGGGGTACGAAACTCGTCGTTCTTTCGGCCTGCGATACCGGCGCCGGCGTCGCCACCGGCGGCGAGGGCGTGTACGGTTTGCGTCGGGCATTCATTTTGGCGGGCGCGGAATCGATAGTCATGAGCCTCTGGCCGGTGAGCGATCTCGCGACCCGCGAGTTGATGAGCGGCTACTACGAAAACCTCAGGGACGGCCTCGGCCGGGCCGAAGCCTTGCGGCGTGTTCAACTCGAAATGATCAAACGCGCCTCCAGGCGTCATCCCTTCTACTGGGCGAGCTTTATCCCGACCGGCGATTGGTCCGGCATCGACGGACGTCGTTGAACTCCAAAACAATCCCGCGAAATATTTTTCTCCGACTTGCTTATCTCAGTGACGGCGGGTTGCCGCGCAAGGAGGAGAAGAATATGGATTCGATAACAGCGCAGTATTTGGAAAACTTGGGAAAGGTGAGCGGACTGTGGACGATGGCGGCGGCGTCGAGGGCCGGCGTGCTGAACGCCTATTATGACCAGATCCTGATGATCATTGACGCCGAGGAAGGCGGACTGATGTTCGGTACGGCGGCCGCGGTAGATCTCGGGCTGACGGCGGGACTTCCGGTGATCGCGATGGTCGGGGTCGCCGTGGCACTTGGCTCCGGCTATTATCAGGCGCGCGAGGAAGCACGGAACGACAACTTCGCCTCGGGGTTCTCGCAAGGCTTCGTGATGGCCATCCTGGACTGGGATTGGCGTCACGCCGTGACGCGCTTCGGCCGAACGCGCCAGAACATAAATCATTACGATGAGCAGATGGATTCGATCCGCGTGAGCAGTTATCACTCGGGGCTCAAGAAAGGATATCTTGCGGGCCGTGCTTTGCCGCCGGCCGGACGAAAGGCGTACGCGAAAAAGATCCGGAGCGCGGGCGGGATCCACGGTCCGAAGAACTGGTCGGAAAACGACGACGTCGCGCGGAATCAACAGATCTCTTATGTGATCGACATGGCGTCGACGGCGCGCAAGCTGAGGATCATCGCTCCGTAGGATCGATGAATCCGAGGATCCGGTCGGCGGCGAGTCCGTTCGCCGGATCCTCGCCGGTCCATCGATTGAACGGATATCGTCGATAGTCGCGGGACAAGGATCGTGACCCAAACGTCCGTAATTGCCGGACCCGGAAACGATGCGATTGACGGGATTCGATCGCTACCTAAAATTCGGTCGCGGCGTCGGGAACGATCTTCATCATGTTGGTGAATGCGGCGTCCGGGAATCTCGACCGAGCGCGCCTCATCGAACTGAAGAATGAGTCGGTGTTGAATGCGACGATCTGTTCGAACGGCCACTTTTTTTCGCCGGCTGCGTACGGATATAAAAAGTCGATCGCCTTCCGGATGCTTCGCCCGTCCTTCGTCTGAAAATGCCAGAGGTCGGCGCCGACCGCATCGCCGAGAACGGCGAGCGTCACAAGGCCCTCGAGGTTCATCGAGGAATAGCTCCACGAACGGGTGCGGACAAGTTCCAACGGCTGTCGTCCGTCCGGTTCGATCTGCCGCGCGATACGTCTTTCCCCGGCAGATTCGAGTAATTGTTTGGCAAAAGCGCGACGGCCGACAAAAAGGGCGAACGCGGCGACCTGGCAGTCATAATGTGTGCCGTGGTTGTTCTCGGCGCGGCTTTCGGCCTTGCCGTTCTCACTTTTCGTCAACCAATCGAGATAGTCCGCGAACCATTTTTCAAGTCCATCGTGATCGGCCTTCGTCAGCGCCGGTGAGGCGCCGAGCAGGCCGATGGCGTCAACAACGTCGGTCAGGCCCCGGCTCTCGATGATCCCGAAATTGCGTCCTTTGCTCAGCCCGGGGACCCACTGCGCGAATTCGAGGTTCGGGTTCATCCTGGTCGCCGGCGCAAGGAACCACATCCGCAGGACGTCGGCGGCTTTTCGTGCATATTCTTCATTGCCGGTCAGGTAATATGCGAGTGCCAGCCGTTTTACACCCTTTCGCATCGTGTCCATCAGCGCGTGGTCGGGAAAGTTCTCGATCTCCGGATTCCGTTCGCCGTCACGCCGGATGTACGGGAGGCCGTCCTTCGTCTTCGGGTTCTTCCAGAAGTACGGTGCCTGGCTCATGTAGTCGTGCTTGTCGCCGTTCGGCGGCGCGACGGATTTGGTGACAACCGACGCATACTCGGCCGCGAGGGCGGATTTCGCGTTCTTCTCAATATTCCTCAGCGACGCTTTCAAAGCCGGATCCTTCAATGAAGGATCGGCGAGTCGCTGCTTGGCCGTGAGCAGTTCCCGGGCATCGAGAATGAAGACACGCGGCAAAGACTGCGCGCCGGCGATCGATGCGACGGCGCAATGGATTGCAACGATGAAAGCCAACAGACGCGATTTCGCCACGAGATTGCTGTTCATACGGGTTTCGTCAGGCCAGAAAATCCTCACGGATCGGCGAGAAGATGTCGATCAGCACGACTTCCTCTTCAAGCATGGTCGCGCCGTGACGGTTGTGCGGGGGAAAATGGAGCACATCGCCCGCCGAAACGATACGCTCTTGGCCGCTGATAATGAATTTGACGCGCCCTTTCACGACGATCGTCATCTGTTCGTGGGGATGCGTGTGTTCCTCCGTCACGAGGAACGGTTCGAACGTGAACCGGACCATCATCACATTCTGCCCGACGATCATCTGCCGCGTAATGCCGGGCGCGGGAGA
>JAKOSS010000134.1 GCA_029777145.1 Acidobacteriota bacterium
CTCGAATACGTGATCTTCGGTCACATCGGGGACAATCATCTGCATGCGAACATGATCCCGAAAAACGACGAGGAAGCGACGAAGGCGAGACATCTCTACGGGCGTTTCATCGCGCAGTCGATCATGCTCGGGGGAACGATCTCCGCCGAACACGGCATCGGAAAACACAAGGCGAAATATCTGTATGTCCAGTACGGCGAGCGGTATTTGAACGAAATGTCCGAACTCAAACGCGCGTTTGACCCGAAGGCGATCCTCGGGCGGGGAAACATCTTTGCGATTTCGGAGTTGTGATTTCGGATTTGGGATTGGAATTACAGATTCTTGCGTTGACGGTCTTGAATCTTGAATTTTGAATATGATAAAAGCGATTCTTTTCGATTTTAACGGAGTGATAATTGACGACGAGCGCGTCCAGATGAAGGCGTATCAGGAGATCCTCAACGACGACGGGATCGACCTCACGGAGGAGGATTATTTCGCGTGCATGGGGATGGACGACGAAGCGTTCATCCGGGCGAATTTCGAGCGGCACGGCAAGAAATTGACGGAAGATCGCCTCGACGCGATCAGCTCGGCAAAGACGCTCAAGTGGCGCGAGTTGATCGCCAAGGAACCGCCGCTGGTTCCGGGCGCGGACAATTTCATCAGGCTCGCGTCGCGGGATTTCGCGCTCGGAATCGTCTCGATGGCGAAGCGCGAGGAGATCGATTTCTTTCTCGATCTGAGCGGCTTGTCGAACTATTTCGCCGTCATCGTGTCCTCGGAAGAGGTCAGCAACCACAAGCCGGATCCGGAATGTTATTTGAAAGGGTTTGGCGAGATCGATTCGTACCGGATCCATCAAGGCCATCTGCCGATGGTCCACGGTGAAGCGTTGGTCGTCGAGGACGCCACGCAGGGAATCGAGGCCGGCATTCGAGCGGGAATGAAGACGCTCGGGATCACGACTTCGAAATCGGCCGCCGACCTTCGCGCTGCCGGAGCCGACGCCGTTTCCGCGGATCTGCGCGACTGGATGCCGGAGTCGGTGCGTCTCGTATTTTGAGCAAGTGGGCGAAAGGTAGCAGTTGTTGGGCAAGAGCCATCAGTTATTCGTGCACCGCTCTCAGCTATTTCGGATTGTTTGGAATAACTGAAAGTTGAAAAGCGGACAGCTGATAGTTGTCGGACAGAAGACCGCAGACAACAGGAATAATCCGAATTCACAAATCCCGAATCCGAAACGCAATGGAACATCTTATTTCACTCGAAGACGCACGAAACGATCTTTTTGCACTTGCGGCGCGACTGGCCGAAGACATCAAAAGCGCCGACGGTCACGCCGATGCCCTGAACAGGATCGTTCCGATCTACGTCGAAAAGGGCGAAGTCGACCTCGCAGCCGAACTTTCGGACACGATCGCCGATCCCTACGCGCGCGATCGACTGCTGTCGCTGGTAGCGGAAAAATGCGCCGCCACAAATGATCTTGATTACGCATTTCAGCTAGCCGACGCCATCGAGGACGACGGCGTCGCGGCCGAGGCGCGCGAACGGATAGCCATTCGGCTCGTGGTCGCGGGCGAAGTTGACCGGGCGCTCGAAACCGCAGCCACGCTTGATCACCCGGACAACGTCTACGGCGCGCTTGCCGCGAAATTCGACGCCGACGGCAATGCCGAGCGCCGCGACAAGATCATCGATTCGATCGAGTTTGCGATGGCTAAAATCGGCGCGCTCAACTCGCTGGCCGCGATCGCGATCAACGAAGGCGAACACAAAAAGGCGGCGACATTTCTCGACCGATCGGCGGCGGCGGCCGGCGAGATCGATTACGAAACCGACGAGACGCGCGCCTTGACGGAGATCGGAAGTCTCTTTGTCGCCGCGAGACGGAAAGACCGCGCGATCGAGACCCTCGACAAGGCGCGTCAGATCGCCGAAAAGATCGACAGCGTCCATCGCGAATATCTTCTTTCGGGAATTTCCGCCGGGTTTTTCAGCGCGGGTTCGGTCGATCTCGCCGACCGCACGCTTGATCTGATCACCGACAAGACGCATCTCGCCTCGACGCTGCTCGGGTTTTCGCGCAGCTATTGGGAATCCGACGAAAAGGCGGATGCCGTTGATGCTCTGGACGAGGCGTACCAGATTCTTCGTTCGCAAGCCGAGAACGAAACCCGCGACAGCCGTTCGAAGTTTCAGCTTTGGCGGTCGCTGGCGGCGCAGTTTGCCGGATTTGAGAAGTACGAGCGGGCGATCGAGGCGGCGCAGGAGCATCCGGATCCTGACGAACAGGCGGACGCGCTTTCGGAGATCGCGCAGATCGCGACGCTTCACGGAAAGGACGAGTTTGCGGATCAGGCATACCGCGCGATCGAAGATGATTCAAAACGCATGACGACGCTGATCGGAATGGCGGACGCCCGCGTCCGTCGCGATGAGAACGATGCCGCGAAGGACCTTTTGAATTCGGCATTCGAACTCGCCGATTCGGTTCCGCAACTGGGATTGCGTTCGTCTGCTTACAATGAACTCGCGACCCGGTTCGCCGGCCTCGGCGATCCGCAGCGCGCCCGCGCGATCTCGCACCTGAACTTCGACACGATCGTCACTATCCGCGACGAAAGCGTCCGCGCCATTTCGTTTGCCAACCTCGCCGAGATCTACAAATCGATGGGACTCGACCTGACGGACGTCGAACGCGAGAAGATCGCCGTGCTTATCCAGAAGGCGGAATGGTAAGCGCATTTGGGAAAGGGGATTTGTGATTTCGGATTTGCGATTGCGTACCGGCTATCAGTTAACAACTATCACCTGTCAGCTATTCCGAAAATACATTGGGAGTTTGATCCGTTTACGTCGCTTCGCGCCGTTGCAAGCGGGACGCAGACAGCAGGATTTGCGATTTCGGATTTGTGATTTACGATTGTGTGCCGGCTAATTGAACTATGTCTATCAGCTAACAACTATCACCTGTCAGCTATTCCGAAGATGCTTTGATAGCTGATAACCGAGATAGACGTTTGATTTGTTTACGTCGCTTCGCGCCGTTGCAAGCGGGACGCCTGCGCTCCCGTCTGACCACCGACTACTGGATTCAAGACAAAACATTCAAAATTCAAAAGGTCGCTGCTTTGAATCTTGAATTTTGAATCTTGAACCTCAAATTCAAGCCTACCAGACGTCATTCGTCACGAGATCCTCGAAGCCGTCCCGCTTGCGGATCATCTCGTACCGCCCGTCGCCTTTCGTCATCACGACACACGGCAAAAACCTGCCGTTGTACTGAAACATCTGCGCAATCGAGTACGCGCCGCAGTTCAGCAGCGCGAGCACGTCGCCCGGTTTCGTTCCGTCAGGCAGTAGGCGGTGGTCGGGAAGCCGTCCGTGGCCTTCGATGTCGAAATATACGTCGCCGCCGTCGCAAAGCGGTCCGGCGAGTTTGTATTCGGTGACGTGATTTTCATCGGTTCGCGAGGCGTGGATGATCTGGTAGTACCACTTGTAGGTTTCCATTGAAAGCAGGATGTTGAATCCGGCATCGGTTAAGAGCCAACTGTCATTTTCGATCTCGGATTTCCGATTTGCGATCGGCCGGGTCTTCTGGTTTCTAATGGTTGTCAGGCAAACGCCGGCGTCGGCGATCACCGAGCGTCCGGGTTCGATGAGGAGCGTCAAACCGTCAAGCAATTGTTCCGCACCGGCATCACGTGCGGCCGTTTCGATAACGCTCCAGGCCGCGCCGATCGCCGCCGACGGTTCGAAATCCGCCTCGAACATTTCGCGTTCCGCCTCCGAAAAATCCGACGCGTGAAGCCGGTCCCGCAAATAGTTGACGGGGAATCCGCCTCCGAGATTGAGATGTTCTAGTTTGATCCCGGTCTCGCGATGAATCGCGACGAGATTCCTAAACAACGCATGGAGCGCGTCCGAATACGATGACGGATCCGGATTCTGAGAGCCGATATGGAGATGCACGCCCTTCAGACGGAGATTCGGCGAGTCCTTGTATCTTCCGAACGCTTCCAGCGCCTCGTCCGGCATCATTCCGAATTTCGACGTTAGCAGCGCGGTTTGAAGTCCCGAGTGTGTTTTTGATTCGATCTCGGGCACGAGCCGCAGCGAAACATTCGCCGCGGTGCCGATTCGCGCCGCGGTCTGTTCGATCAGTTCGAGTTCAAAGAGCGAATCGACCTGGATCGCGTAGATTCCGGCATTGATCGCGTTCTCGATCTCCCAGATCTCCTTGCTCGTGCCGTTGAAGATGATCTGATC
>JAKOSS010000135.1 GCA_029777145.1 Acidobacteriota bacterium
CGATCGCGGCGTCCAGACGCTGACTGCCGATAAATTGACGGCGACCTTCAACCAGGCGTCGCAGGATGTCCAACAACTGGACGCGATCGGGTCGGCGAAGTTCGTCGAGCTCGACCGCAACGGAACGGCAGCGCAGATGTCGTTCGTCGCCGCGGAGAAACTCGTCAAGCTTCGCGGCGGGGAACCGATGGTCTGGGATTCAAAGGCGCGCGCAAAGGCCGACGAGATCGACTGGGACACCGGTAAACAAAGATCGTATCTGCGCGGATCGGTCTCGACCACGTATTACAATCAGAAACAGACCGGCGGCGCGGCGCCGTTCGGTTCGTCGAACAAGCCCGTCTTCCTGACCGCCGCCGCTGCCGAGATCGATCATGCCGCCGAGTCCGGAACTTATACCGGCAATGCGCGGGTCTGGCAGGACAACAATTACGTTCGCGGCGACACGATCGTGATCCTCCAGCGTGAGCAGGAGTTTCGGGCGTCGGGAAATGTCCAAAGCGTCGTTTACGATGCGAGGTCGGGAGACAAGAAGAACGTGCCTGTATTCGCGGCCGCCCAACGCATGGCTTATTCCCGGGCTTCACGGGTGATCAGATACGAGGACGCGGTCGATATCAGGCAAGGAACTGACCGCGTGACCGGCGGGCTCGCGGTCATTCAGCTCGGTGAAAACAACGAGATGTCGCAGACGACGATCGAGAACAACGTCGTCATCACGCAGCCGAAACGCCGCGCGACGGGAAACTGGGCGCAGTATACGAACGATTCGGACGTGGCGATCCTGCGCGGCAATCCGGCGGTCGTCGAAGATGCCGAGAACGGTTCGACCCAGGGCGCGCAGCTGACGATGTACAAACGTGAGAACCGGTTCGTGAACGAGTCGAAGACGAGTCCGAACGCGGCGGGACGAATCCGCTCGGTTTATAAGGTGAAACAGAATCAGGAGTGATGGAAGATCGGTTAACAGCGAACGGATCCAACGGAGATCGATCGAACGGCGACGTCGAGTCGTTCACGGCGATGCATCTGCAGAAGTCGTACGGGCGCCGGCGGGTCGTTGACGACGTCAGTTTGTACGTCCATCAGGGCGAGATCGTCGGACTGCTTGGAGCGAACGGAGCCGGAAAAACGACAACGTTTTACATGATGGTCGGGCTCGAGAGCTCCGAGTCGGGAAGCATATTTCTCAACGGCCGCGATGTCACCAAGCTTCCGATGTATCTACGGGCGCGGCTCGGTGTCGGCTATCTTCCGCAGGAGCCGTCGATCTTCCGCAAGATGACGGCGGAACAGAACATTCTGGCGGTGCTCGAGACGATGAAGATGGAACGTCATGACCGCCTGGCGCGGCTCGAGGAACTGCTCGAGGAATTCGGTGTGACCCACGTCCGCAAGACCCGCGGCGACGCGCTTTCGGGCGGCGAACGCCGACGCGTGGAGATCGCCCGCTGCCTCGCTACCGAGCCGCTTTACATTCTTCTCGACGAGCCGTTCGCGGGCATTGATCCGATCGCCATCGACGACATCCGCGAGATCATCCTGTATCTCAAGCGCCAGGGTATCGGGATCCTGATCACGGACCATAACGTACGGGAAACATTGGGGATAACCGATCGGGCGTACATTATGGCCGAGGGCCGGATCCTCAAGAGCGGCGACCCGTCCGAGCTTGTCGAGGACGCCGACGTGCGGCGTTTGTACCTCGGCGAACGGTTCACTCTTTGACGTTTTTGTTTTTTCACATTTGATAACCAAGAGGTTATAATTGAGACACTTAGGCCGTTCGGAAACGGTCCGCCATCGCTGATCCGACTATGAGTTCTCTGCGACTCCAAACATCACTGAAACAGAGCCTTGTGCTGACGCCGCAATTGCGTCAGCGCATCGAAATGCTTCAAATGACGTCGCTTGAGCTGTCGGAACTGATTCAGCAGGAAATGGAATCGAACGTCATGCTCGAGGAGGTCCAGGGCGACGAGGAACTCCAGGAGATCTCTGAAAAGATCCTCGATCAGAACGCCGACGGCGAATCGGAAGGCTTCGTCAACGGGGCCGACAACGATTCCGAACAATCGGCCGTTCCGGACCGCCAGGAATCCGGATCAGTCGATTTGCCGGCTGAGTCGCAGGCCGATTCGGGGGCCGAATTCGAAGGCGAATCGGACGATTTCAGCGAAGAGCGCGCCGATTCCTTCGAGGAGATCGATTTCGGGCGCGAGTTTCAGGATTATCTCGATCCGGGATACAAGACCCAGGAGATCGAGTACAAAGAGGACGCTCCGAGTTTCGAACAATTTCTGACGCGCTCTGAATCGCTGACCGAACATCTCGAATGGCAGCTGCACCTGAGCCAGATCGACGAAGACGTCCTCGACGCCGCGGTTTCGATCATCGGAAACCTTGACGGCGACGGACGGCTCAACGCCACTTCCGATGAGATCGCCGACATGAACCAATGCTCTCTGGAGATCGTCGAAGAAGCGCGACAGGTCGTTCTGCGCCTCGAACCGGTCGGTTGCGGAGCGCGAAACGTCAAGGAATGCCTGCTCGCGCAGCTTGATGTGAAAGGACTCGGCGACTCGCTGGCCGCGGAGCTCGTCCGCGAGCATCTCGAGGACCTGCAGCCGCACCGTCTGCAGCATCTCGCCAAACACACCGGGGTCGAGATTCACGAACTGAACGACGAGATCAACAAGATCCGCGCGCTTGATCCGTATCCGGGACGCCGTTATTCGTCGGGCGATCCGATCTACGTCGCCCCTGAGGTTTACATCGAGAAGGTCGAGGACGATTACGTCATCTATTTCTCGGACGAGGGAAGCCCGCGATTACGGATCAGCACTTCATACCAGCAACTGCTTTCGGAGAACGGAGTCTCCAAGGAAACCAAGGATTTTATCAAGGAGCGTTTCAGGTCGGCGGTCGATCTTTTGAGGAATATCGAGCACCGGCGGCTGACGATTTACCGGGTCGTCGAATGCATCGTCGCCAAGCAGCGGGAGTTTCTCGATTATGGCGTCGAGCACCTGAAACCGATGATGCTCAAGGACGTCGCGGAAGATATCGGCATGCATTTGTCGACGATCTCGCGCGTCGTCAACCGGAAATACGCGCATACGCCGCAGGGCGTGATCGAGCTTCGCCGGTTCTTCAGCGAGGGTATGCTGAACGAGGACGGCGAGGAAGTCTCGACGAGAATTCTGAAACTGAAGATCAAGAAAATGATCGAGGAGGAAGATACCAAAAAGCCTTTGACCGACGATCAGATCGCAAAGGTTTTGAGCAAGGAAGGCGTGAAACTGTCGCGCCGGACCGTCGCGAAATACCGTGACCAGATGCAGATCGCTGGGTCGCGCGAACGTCGGACGGTCATTTGACAAGGGGAATCACCCGCGGTTCGAGAACTCAACACAAAGAGGGAAATATTATGAAATTCGAATATACGGGAAGACACATTGAAGTAACGCCGGCCCTGAAAAAACACGTCGAGGACCATTTCGCCAAACTTGGTCATCTTTTCGACGGGCAGGCGATCAACGCTCACACGATAATCGAAGTCGAAAAGGGGCGTCATCGTGCGGAGATCATCGTGAAGTGGCGGAACGAAGTTCTGACCGCCGTCACCGTACTTGACGACATGTACCAGGCGCTTTCGAAGACGATCGACAAGATCGAGAAACAGGCGCTGAGGATCAAGACCAAGGTCACCGACAAACATCACAACGCTCAGAAACTGAGCACGGTCCCGGGAACAGCCGGCGAAGCCGGAACCACCAAGTAGTCCAGTTAGATAAGACGGCCGCTGCGATCATGTCGCGGCGGCCATTTTCGTACGATGCAGAGCAGTTTGCCGACAATCAGCGTCCGCGAACTCGTCGACAGCGTCCCCGCCGAAATGCCGGTCGAGGTGCTCGCGGGCGAGTCCGGGCTCGATGATCGGAAGATCGATTCGCCGCGGATCCAGAAGCTCGGACTGGCACTCGCCGGATTTGCGCATTACATCCATCCGGGTCGCGTCCAGGTCGTCGGGCAGAGCGAGATCAGTTATCTGAACCATCTTGAGCAGGACCGCAAGAACAGCGCGCTCGCTTTTCTCGACGTCGACAAGATCAGCTGCATCCTCGTGACGAAAGGGCTGGATGCGCCGCCTGAATTGCTTGAGCTTGTAAGTGCGAACTCGATTCCGTTGCTGAGGACTCCGCTGGTCAGTTCGAACGCGATCCTGCATCTGACGACGTTTCTTCAGGAGATTCTCGCGCCCCAGATGTCCGTTCACGGCGTTTTGATGGAAATGTTCGGGATCGGCGTCCTGATCGACGGCGATTCGGGGATCGGCAAATCCGAATGCGCCCTCGATCTGATCGGCCGCGGCCACCGTTTGATCGCCGACGACTCGGTCCGCATCAAGAAGATCGGAACGCTGATCGAAGGTTCGGCGCCCGAATTGATCCGCGATTTTCTCGAGATCCACGGACTCGGGATCGTCAATGTCCGCGAGATCTTCGGGATCACGGCGATCGGGAAGCCGAAAAAGATCGAACTCGCCATCAGCCTGAAGCGTTGGGACGATTTTGAGGCGATCGACCGGCTCGGGATCGAAACGCAGGAAGAGGAAGTTTTCGGGATCAAGATCCCGAAGTTCGTTCTGCCGGTGAGCCCCGGACGGACGATCGCGACGCTCGTCGAGACCGCTGTCAGGATCTATATGCTGAAGCTGTCCGGGTACAACGCGGCGCAGAGCCTGATCGCGAAACACAGTACAATGGTCGGCGGCTAGCCGCTTTCGTCCGGAATTTATGACTCAATCCGCGCATACAAAACACGGCCCGCCGTCGTTTGTGATCATTACCGGCCTCAGCGGGTCGGGGATGTCCTCGGCGACGAACGCCTTCGAGGACCTCGGCTATTTTTGCGTCGACAACCTTCCCGTAACGATGCTGCCGACGTTTGCGCGGCTTTTGTTGCCGAATTCCGAGGAGGTCGTCTCGATCGAGAAGGCGGCGCTTGTGATCGACATTCGCGAACGCCATTTCTTTCAGGATTTCCCGAACGAACTCAAGCGGCTGCGACGGAAGAAACTCGATCCGTTCGTGCTCTTTTTCGAGGCGTCCGACGAGGTTCTCCAGCGCCGGTTCTCGGAGACGCGCCGGCCTCACCCGTTCGATCGCGGCAAGGGACTGCTCGATGCTATCCGCGAGGAACGGCACGCGCTTGAATCGGTCCGGAACATCGCCGATCTGATCATCGACTCGTCGACGCATACGGTCCACACGCTGCGTCACTATCTGGTCAGCCGGTTCGGGATCCGCGAAGACGGCAATGCGCTTCACATTCAGCTGATCAGTTTCGGCCACAAATACGGAACGCCCGGACAGGTTGATCTGATGTTCGACGTCCGGCATCTTCCGAACCCGTATTTTGTCGAGGGTCTGCGCGAACTGCCGGGAACCGATCCGCGCGTTCAGGCCTATCTTGACGACCAGCCCGAGGTCGGTGAGACGATCCGTCGATTTGCGGATCTGTTGCAGTATCTGATCCCGCTGTACAAGCGCGAAGGGAAGTCGTACCTGACGATCGGGGTCGGCTGTACGGGAGGCCGGCACCGGTCGGTAATGGTCGCCGAACGTCTTGGCGAGTCGCTCAAGTCGGACGGCGTCGAAATGTCGGTTCAGCATCGAGACGTTCAGAAGTAATAACTCCCGAAAGGAGATGGAATCATGAAGAAAATCGGAGGAGTCGTCGTTTCGCATGGCCAGGTGGCGAACGAACTGGTTGCGGCGGCCGAGACGGTCGTCGGTGATCTGAGCCATATCGCCGCCGTTTCGATCGGCTGGCACGACGATGTCGAATCGGCGCAGAACGAGATATCGCGGGCGATCAAAAAGGTTTCGGACGGCAAGGGAGTCCTCCTTCTGACCGATATGTTCGGCGGGACGCCGACCAACATCTCAGCCATGTTCATCGAGGAGAACGAGGTCGAAATGGTGACCGGCGTCAATCTCCCGATGGTCATCAAACTTGCCTCTCAAACCAAGGAAATGACGCTCGAGGAAATGGCGATTGAGGTCGAAACGCAAGGGAAGCAGTCAATCTACCGGGCGAGCGAACTGCTCGTGCCGCAGAAGTTCAAAAAGGATGCTTAAGGGGCAGGTTTCGATCGTCAACGACCTCGGATTGCATGCGCGCGCCGCGGCCCAGCTGGTGCGCCTCGCGAGCGGGTTCGGCAGCCGGATCAGATTGCTCCGCACCGACAACGCGGTGATCGCGGACGCGAAGTCGATCCTCAGCGTTCTCACGCTTGCGGCTTCAAAAGGAGTAATCCTCGAGATCGAGATCGACGGCGAAGACGAATCGGCCGCATTTTCGGCGATCGAATCGATCTTTGCTAACGGCTTCGGTGAAATGTAGTATTTTTCTATGACTTCAGAAGAAAACTTGCCGGGTCGCGGGAAAAAGATCGGGATCGTCGGAGTGCCGATCGGATACGGAGCCGGAAAGAACGGGAGCGAACTCGGCGTGACCGCGATTCGGCTCGCGAGCATTCGCGGCGGGCGGTTGGTAGATCATATTCAGGAACTCGGTTACGAGGTCAGCGATCACGGCGACGTTGACGTCGTCAGGCCCGGATCATCGGCGGCGCGCGGCGAAAATCCGAGACATCTGCGGGAGATGATCGCGTCGAGCGTGAATTCCGCAAAATTGGTCCGGTCGGTCCTCGAAAACGGCGAGATCCCGGTGATCCTCGGCGGCGATCACTCGATCGCGATCGGGACGTTCTCGGGCATCTCGGCGCATTTCAGGGCACGCGGCGAGGAGATCGGGCTCGTTTGGTTCGACGCCCACGCCGACATCAATACGCCAGAAACGTCGCCGTCGGGCAACATTCACGGCATGCCGCTGGCGACGCTGCTCGGATACGGAAATGCGGAACTTGTCGGGATCGAGGGATTTTCGCCGAAACTCAATCCGAAATACCTTGCTCATGTCGGTGCACGCGACGTCGACGCCGGCGAACGCCGCGAGATCAACCGGCTCGGTTTGCGTGACAACTTCTTTTCGATGAGCGACATCGACCGGCGTGGAATGGTCGCGTGCGTCGAGGATGCGATCGCCATCGCCTCGCAGGCGCCCGGCGGCTATGCGGTGACGTTCGATGTCGACATCATCGACCCGCGCTTTGCTCCGGGTTCGGGCACGCTCGTCCGCGGCGGCATTACATATCGCGAGGCCCATCTCGCGCTCGAGATCATTGCTGAACACGGCGGCCTGCGCTCGCTCGAGATCGTCGAGGTCAATCCGATGCTCGATGCGCAAAACATCACGGTCGAACTCGCGGTCGAACTTATTCTTTCCGGACTGGGCAAAACCATCTTATAATCACGCACGTCACGCTGATCCGGATTCCTTGGCTCAAATTATGAAAAAACTCTCGGTTGGCATTGTTTTCGGTGGACGATCCGGTGAACACGAGATCTCCATCCGTTCCGCAAAATCCGTCATCGACGCGATCGATCTCGACAAATACGACGTCGTTCCGATCGCGATCACCCGCGAAGGTAATTGGCTGAATCCCGTCGAGTCGCTCGGATTTCTTCCGCCGGTCACCCAATCATTGATGATCGACCGGATCGGCGAGTTTCCGCGCGGCGCGGTCGGCGTCCTCGGTGACCCGAAATATCGCGGTATCACGAAACTCGATTCAAACGAGGGGCAGGAACGCCTGATGGGACTCGATGTGATCTTTCCGGTTCTTCACGGGACGTTCGGCGAGGATGGAACGATTCAGGGACTTCTTGAAATGTGCGACATTCCGTATGTCGGGTGCGGTGTGCTGGCGTCGTCCTGCGGAATGGACAAGGCCTTCATGAAGGTGTTGTTCCGCGACGCCGGACTGCCGATCTGCAAGCATGTGTGGTTTCTGCGGCGTGAGTGGGAAGCGAACAATGAGGGAACGGTTCGGCAGATCGAAGCCAAACTCGGATACCCGTGTTTCGTGAAACCGGCGAATCTCGGCTCGTCGGTCGGCGTTTCGAAAGCATCGGATGCCGAATCGCTCCGCGATGCGATCAATCTGGCCGCGCAGTTCGACCGCAAGATCATCGTCGAGGAATGCATCGAGATGCGCGAGATCGAGTGTGCGGTGATGGGCAACGATGAACCGCGCGCGAGTCTCCCCGGCGAGTACATCATCAAAGACGAATCGAAGAAATTCCTCGACTACACCGAAAAATACTCGGGAACGGGAAACAACGAGTTTGTCGTTCCGTCGCCGATCTCTGAAGAACTAACGCGCAAGGTCCAGCAGATGGCGATCACCGCGTTCAAGGCGATCGACGGATCCGGACTCGCCCGCGTCGATTTCTTTCTGCGCAAGGACACCGGAGCGTTGCTCGTGAACGAGATCAACACGCTGCCGGGGCTGACGGATGCTTCGGGGTTTCCGAAGATGTGGGCCGGTTCAGGTCTCGAATTCTCACAGGTGATCGATGCGCTGATCACGCTTGCCGTCGAGCGCCACGAGGACCGGGCGCGCAACAAGACGAATATCTGAAATCCGGTGGTCGGTGGTCAGTGGTCAGTGGTCGGTGGTCAGTGGCCGGTGGTCAGTGGCCGGTGGTCAGTGGTCGGTGGTCAAGTTGTCAGTGGCCGGTGGTCAGAGTTTGGAGTTCCGCGTTCAAGCGCCGTGGTCGATGGTCCGTTCAGCGGCGCGCTACCGCACGGCGACAGCGGTCAGCGGCTGCGAGCGTGTCAGAACCGGGAGCGGTAGCGACCGGCAAATGTGAACAGAGGTCCGAAGAACAATCGCAAATCCAAAATTGAAAATTGAAAATCGGAAGGGTGATAGCGAACGGCAAATGTGAACAGCGGACGGTAAGACAATCC
>JAKOSS010000136.1 GCA_029777145.1 Acidobacteriota bacterium
AGCAATCTCATCGGCGCGGTCTTCGGCGTCGCCGACGGTATGAAGTCGAGCGAGGCGAACGGCGGTCATCAGCCGGCGGGGATCCGCGCCTCGGACGGCAGGCTTTGGTTTCCGATGATCGTCGATGTCGCGATCATCGATCCTTCGATGACTGACCGTATGCCTCCCCAGATCATCATCGAAGGCGCCAGTAAGCCCGGGACGCAGGTTTCGATTCCAATCTCGAGGTCCAACGACGCGGCTTCCGCCGTCGATCTTCAAAAAGGTGAAAGAAGCGTCGAGGTCAACTACACCGGAATCAGCTTTGCGAAGCCGAATGCGATCCGATTCTTTTACAAGCTCGAAGGTATCGATGAGGAATGGACGGACGCCGGGGCTCGCCGGACGGCGTTCTACCCGTATCTTCCGTCCGGGAGTTACAAGTTCCAAGTTAAAGCTGTCAGTGGCGACGGTGTCGAGAGTGTCGGAACTGCCGATCTTACGATCAACGTCCCGGCGGAGTTCTGGGAGACCACTTGGTTCCGAATCGCGCTGATATGTGCCTTTGGATTTGTGGCGTACTTGATATATAAGTCGCGCACGAATCAGCTCAAGCGCCGGGAGGCGAATCAGCGGGAGTTCTCGCGGCAGCTGATCGAAGCGCACGAAACCGAACGCGAACGAATGGCCGCGGAGCTTCACGACGGTTTGGGGCAGAATCTGCTGCTCATCAAGAACTGGTCAACGATGGCGAAAGAAGGCTCCGGAAACGGCGATGCGTCTGACGAATATCTCGACAAGATCTCACAACTCGCGGCGGATTCGATCGGCGAGGCACGCACGATCGTCGGAAACCTGAGCCCGAAGAATCTTCGCCGCTTCGGTATCACCGCGTCGATCGAAAACGTTCTTGGGGAAGTCGAAGAGTCGACCGGTATCCGATTCGAGAATTCGATCGAGAACATTGATCACGTGTTCGACCCGGAGGCCGAGAAGAGCATCTACAGGATCGTTCAGGAGTGCGTCAGCAATGTCGTCAGGCATTCGGAAAGCCCCCGAGCCGAGGTCTCAATCCGGCGTTTGGCGAACGGCGTTGAGATAATTGTCAGTGATCACGGCGTCGGATTTGACGTAAAAGAAAAGCGGGAGTTGCCAAAAGGTTCGGGCGGCTTCGGCCTCAGGAGTATCGACGAGCGGATCCGCTTGCTCGGAGGAACTATGACGATCGATTCGGACGCCGACGTCGGAACGAGGATCACGATCAGAATCAATGTCTGAACCTGCAAGAACAATCTCAATCATCGTGGCAGACGATCACCCGATCTTCCGTCACGGGCTTTCGGCCGTGATTCAGAAGGATCCTGAATTTGAGATCGTCGGCGAGGCCGAAAACGGGATCCAGGCCGTCGAACTTGCGGTCGAGCATGCGCCGGATGTCGCGATCCTGGATGTTGATATGCCGTTGATGGACGGGATCGAAACCGCGCGCCGGATACGGGACGAGTCGCCCGGAACCCGGACGGTCTTTTTGACGATGCATCGCGATCGGTCGATCCTTAATTCGATGAACGACCTCGGGGTTTGCGGATACGTCTTGAAGGATGCCGCCATGAACGAGATCACCGAGTGCATACGGACGATCATCGGTGGCTCAAAGTATCTCAGTCCATTGATCGGAACACTGCGCGCCGATTCGCCGCGGACCTACACCGAGCAGCTTCCAAACTTTGAATCTCTGACAAAAGGTGAAGTAAGGGTTCTGAAGCTGATCGCACGATCGCGGACGAACCGTGAGATCGCGGCCGAATTGTTCGTCAGCATCAGAACGGTCGAAACACACCGCTACAACATCTGCTCGAAGCTGGATCTGAACGGACCTCACGCGCTGTTCAAGTTCGCAAACGAAAATCGTTCGGCGATCACCGCGCTCGACAGCGATTAGTCCCGATTTTTCAGTATTACTACGTATTCCAAAGGGTTTCCCAATCGTGTACGTTCTAAGAAACGTCTTTTTCGTGGCGGCGGCTTTTTAGGACGTCTGTCTGAAGTCGCAAACCCGGCCACTTAGCGGATTGGCTGTTTTCAGATACGTACAACATTGATCTAAGGGTCCCGATCACATGCTAATCCCGTGTGATCATTAACCCGCGATATGTCTGCCGATCGAGCAGCATCCTCCCCCAAGACGATTTCGACAAGTAGTTTCTCAGTCCGGCAAGACGCAATCCTGCCGGCGACTCGTGCCGGATCGGGACCGGCCGATATTCATTTCCTTCTGGAGGACAAATGAGGAAAATACAAGCTATGTTCACGCTCAGCGCTTTGATTCTGACAATCATCGGCACCGCAGGTGTCCAGCACGTGGCGGCTCAATCAAAGCGAATCACGTGTGAGAGTCTCAACGGCGAATACACTTACTGCCGTGCGGATACAGACAATAAGGTGACACTGGACCGCAAGCTTTCGATGATGCAGTGCACTTACGGCTCGAGTTGGGGATACGACAACCGCGGTATCTGGGTCGATCGCGGATGCCGCGCGGAGTTTTCGTACGGCGGATCGGGCAAAGGCGCTGCCGTCGCGGCCGGCGCGGTCATCGGCGGATTGATCCTCGCCGGAGCTCTGGCGAATCGAAACCGCAACAACGAGACGTCGAACTATTCGCGAGACGACGCTTACAATCTCGGGTATCGCGACGGCGAGTCTGACGCACGCAACGGACGCTCGAACAGTCCGAACGCCGAACAGTATTCTTTCAACAACAGCTACCGCGGCGATTACCGCAACGGTTATTCCGCCGGGTACTCGTCAGAATCTCAAAACCGCAATCAGAACGGCTACAACGAAGGTTATCGGAACGGCGCGCAAGATGCGCGAAACAATTATTCGAACGACTACCGACGTTATCGCAACAACTACAACTGGTCGACCGAGAGCGAGTTTCGCCGCGGCTACGATGCGGGTTACAACGACAACCGCAACAGTTGGGGTTCTTCCGGCGGCGGCTATAGTAGCGTTCCCAACTATTTCATCGGCACTTTCCGCGGCTACACGCCTACCAACCGTACCTGGACGGATATCATGATCTATTCCGACGGCAGCATTCGAATTCAGGGGCAGAATGGAGACAAGGGAAACGGCTATTACCGAAACGGTGCCGCGGCTTTCCCCTGGGGAACATTCAGGCTGAAACAGAGCGGAAACGGATTCATAGCAGTTGACCCGAACTCGCGTTCACAGTCGGTCTATTACGAACGGATTCGCTAGTCGGCGCCAATGGAGGAAAAGATGATGACGAAAATCACCAAACTAACGACTATTCTTACGCTCTGCGCGACGGCTGTGGTTTTGGTTCTCGGTACCGTTTCAGCTTCTGCGCAACGACGCACCCGAACGACGAGAACAACGACGACGACACCCGCACAAACGAACCCGGCGGCGGGCTTGAACAACGAAGACACGCTGACGATGATCCGGCGCAAGGGCCGGCTTGACGTCGGACTTTCGCTCTTCACGCCATGGTCGATGCACGACAAGGACGGGAAACTCATCGGATTTGAGATCGAGATCGCGAAGAAGCTTGC
>JAKOSS010000137.1 GCA_029777145.1 Acidobacteriota bacterium
ATCTTGATCGAATTCTTGTTCGCGCCGACCGTTCCGTCCGCGCCGAGACCGAAAAACAGCGCCTGCGTCCAGCCCGATTCGTCGAGCTTGAACGACGGATCGAAATCGAGGCTCGTATTTGTGACGTCGTCGATGATGCCGACCGTGAAGTGATTCTTCGGCGATTCGGCCGCGAGATTGTCAAAGACTGATTTGACCATCGCCGGCGTGAATTCCTTCGACGACAATCCGTAGCGGCCGCCGAAGACCTGCGGCATCGCGGCGATCTTTCCGGCCGAAAGCGCTTCCGTGAGGGTCACGAGGACGTCCTGATACATCGGCTCGCCCGACGCGCCGGGTTCCTTCGTCCGATCGAGAACGGCGATCCGTTTCGTCGTCACGGGCAGCGTTCCGACGAAATCGTCCTTCGGGAACGGCCTGAACAAAGAGATCTGCAGCACGCCCGTCTTTTCGCCGTTGCGCGCGAGAAATTCCGCCGTTTCAGACGCCGTTTCGACGCCCGATCCCATTAAGACTATGACATTCTCGGCATCCGGCGCGCCGTAATATTTGACCGGCAAATACTCGCGTCCGGTAAGTTCGGCGAATTTGCTCATCTCTTCACGGACGATCCCGGGAACTGCCGCATAAAACGGATTCACGGTTTCGCGTCCCTGGAAATAGACGTCCGGATTCTGTGCCGTGCCGCGGATGAACGGCCGGTCGGGATTGAGCCCGCGCAACCGGTGCGCGATCACGAGATCGTCATCGATCATCGCGCGTATCTGCTCGTCCGAAAGGAAATTGATCTTGTTGACCTCGTGCGAAGTGCGGAAGCCGTCAAAGAAATGAACGAACGGGATCCGCGCGCGAAGCGTCGCAGCCTGCGCGATCAGCGCCATGTCGTGCGCTTCCTGAACGCTCGCCGAGGCGAGCATCGCGAAGCCGGTCGTGCGCGCCGCCATCACGTCCTGATGGTCGCCGAAGATCGAGAGCGCCTGCGCCGCAAGCGATCGCGCCGCGACATGAAACACCGCCGACGTCAATTCGCCGGCGATCTTGTACATATTCGGCAGCATCAGCATCAGCCCCTGCGAGGCCGTGAAGGTCGTCGTCAGCGCGCCGGTCTGCAGTGCCCCGTGGACCGCGCCGGCGGCACCGCCCTCGCTCTGCATCTCGATCACTTCCGGGATGTTTCCCCAGATGTTCTTTATCGACTTCGCCGACCATTCGTCCGCGAACTCCGCCATCGCCGAAGAAGGCGTGATCGGATAGATCGCGCAGACCTCGTTGATCCTGTAAGCGACGTAAACCGCGGCTTCGTTGCCGTCGAGCGTGACGACGTTCTCATTTGCGGTTTTGGGATTTTCGATTGATTCCATGATTCCCTTTGTTCCAAAAAAATCTACCTATCTGCGCCTCATTTCCGAAATAGCTGAAAGCTGATAACGGAAAGCTGATAGTCGGCGCTGCTAACTGCTCACTGCTTACAGCTCACTGTTCACTGCTCAACAACCATGTCGATCGCATGGCACGGGCACTGCTCGAAGCACGTCCCGCAGCCGGTGCAAAGGTTGTAGTTGAACTTGTAGCGCTTGCCTTTGCCGAGCTTGATGATCGCGTCCTCGGGGCACGCTCCGAAGCAGCCGTCGCATTCGAAACAGTTGCCGCACGACAAACAACGCTGCGCCTCGTATCCGGCCTCTTCGGCGGAATATCCGGCGACGATCTCGTCGAATCCGGCCGTCGCCGCGTCAGGTTCAAGATGCGTCTGCGGTTTCGCCGGTGCCGCCGTCCGGTACCAAACGTGCAGCCGGTCGATCTGGACCAGCGGATTGTTCGGCGACTTTTCAAAACTGACGCCGCGCAGCCAGGCGTCGATGTTGCGCGCGGCCTTTTTGCCGTGGCCCGTCGCGATCGTTACCGTCCGTTCGCTCGGAACCATGTCGCCGCCCGCGAAAATGCCCTCGGCGCCGGTCATCATCTTCGAATCGACGACCACCGTGCCGTCCGTCTTGAACTCGATCCCCGGAATTCCCTGCAGAAAATCGGTCTCGGTGTCCTGACCAAGCGCCATAATCAGCGAGTCTGCCTCGAGCGTTTCAAACTCGCCGGTCGGCACCGGACGGCCGTCTACGACCTTCATCTTTTCGACTGTCATCGACGTCGAATCGACGTTCTTGATCGTTCGCAGCCAGTGGATCTTCACGCCCTCGCTGAGCGCTTCGTCGGCTTCGAAATCGTGTGCCGGCATGTGCTCGCGGTCGCGGCGGTAGATGATCAGCGCCTCATCGACTCCGAGCCGCTTCGCCGTCCGCGCGGCGTCCATCGCCGTGTTTCCGCCGCCGTAGATCGCGACGCGCCTGCCGAGGTGCGGCTGGATTCCCATCTCGACATCTTTCAAAAACGAAACCGCGTCGAGGATCTTCCCGGCGTCGCGCGCCGGAATGTCGGTCTTTTTGCCGATATGCGCGCCGATCGCGATGAACACGGCGTCGAATCCGCCGGCGTCCTTTTCCGCGATGACGTCAGTGACCTTGTAATTCAACTTGATCTCGACGCCGAGGTCTTCGATCCGGCCGATCTCGGCGCGCAGCACGGCGCGCGGCAGACGATACGCCGGAATTCCGAAGTTCATCATTCCGCCGGCGAGCGGTCCGGCCTCGTAAATGCTGACCGCATGCCCGAGCCGCGCGAGATGATACGCCGCCGAGAGTCCGCTCGGCCCGGCGCCGATGACGAGCACGCGTTTGCCTGTCGCGCGGACCGGTTTATCGAATTGCCAGCCTTTTTCGATCGCCAGATCGCCGAGAAATCTTTCAATTGCGTGGATACTGACCGAACTGTCGACCTCGGCGCGGTTGCACGCCGACTCGCACGGGTGATAACAAACGCGGCCGTGGACGGCGGGCATCGGATTTTCTTCCGTCAGCCGTTTCCAGGCCTCGAAGTTCTCGCCGGCCTGGGCATGTGCGAGCCAGGATTGGATGTTCTCGCCCGCCGGGCAAGCGTTGTTGCATGGCGGAAAAAAGTCGACGTAAACGGGTTTCTTGGTGCGTGTCGGTCCGGTGCCCGTTCCGTGGCCTTGAAGATCGGTTTCAGTGGTCAGATCCGTTTTCAAAAATGTCATGGCAGTTATCTCAACCTTACGTCCTTAGATTTTAGTTGCCGATTCCCGCTCCTCTCTGTGACAACTATCACGCTTGTGAAATTTAGAACGTGCCCGTCGCAAAAATTTCGACGATCGTGATACGCCGCCTCGATATTTTGCGCGTTAGTTTGTGAATCTGCCCGCCGAAGCGCGAGGTTCTGATCTGAGGGAAAACATGATAACTGCAATTCGTACAAAGCTTTTCGCACTTCTAATCCTTTCCGCGCTGTCCGTACAGGCGCCGTTGGTTGCCGGTCAGACGAAGCGCGCCGCCGCGACGAATCCGAAACAATCCGCGCAAAAGTGCTCGGGAGCGTGGACGGGAACGATCAAGTACACGCGTTCGCAGTCGATGTCCGACAACAAGACCGTCGAACGCGTCTCGAACCGCGGCAAGGATACCCGCGACTGGCGGATGAAATACGACTATCGGGCGTCGGTCGCTGTCCTCGAATCACCCGAGAGGGACGGATCGAACATCGGGAAGGCATCGATCAACCATAACTTTTCGTCGATCGAGAAGAACCATGCGGAAGAGTTGAATTCGTGCGACCGCGGGAAGACGTTCAAATCGATGTCCGGCGACTTCACCGACATCAGCGAAACAAAAGCCGGCGCGACCGGCGTCGAAGCGTCCGTTTCCGTCGGCGTCAATGACGACGGCACGTACTCGGTGAGCGTCGGGCTGCCACCGATCGAAGGCCAGCTCACGGGTTCGCAGAGTTCAACCTACAGCGGACAGTGTACACCGAAGGAAGGCAAAAGCACGTCGTTTCCCGCGACACCGACGCGCGTCGACGGAAACTCGATCACTTCTGACGGACGCAACCGGATCGATCCGTCGGATCCGAACAAACTCTCCGGATCCTACACGCGAACATTTTCCGGAATCACGGAAACGATCTCGTGGAGCCTTCAGAAATGCGGCGCGCCTCTGCGGATCACCGACCTTCGTTTCGAGGACATGAAGTTCCCGAACTGGAATGATTGGCAAGAGGTCGTCGAGCAAAAAGGCACGATCGACGGCAATTTGGTCAAGATCAAGGCGACGATCCTGAACGCGTCGGGCGAGACAAAGTATGCGGACGTAAAATTCAAAGAGACATACAAGGGCGACAAATGGGACGGCTCGCGCCCGGACGCACCGATGAGCGATGACTCGATCGGCGTGCGCATCGATCCCGGCGAGGAGCGCGAGGTCGAAATGCTTTGGGACACGTCAGGATATTCGTGGTTCGACGACGGCCGTCCGAAACTTCTGCAGCGCGTCAAGGCCGAGCTTTTAGAGAACGACAAGGTGACCGACAGCATGACCAAGAACATCAAGGTCGCCCCGAAGCCGCTGGTGCTCGTCCACGGACTGTGGAGCAGTTGGCGCGCTTGGGAATCGTGGCAGAACATCCTGACGACGACGCATTCCTATGACTGGAAGGCTTTTCCGGTCGGCGAAAAACCGGAACACGGAAAGATGAACACGGGCGGCGGATTCCTTTCGAGCGATCCGACGAACTCGATCGGCGAAAACGCGCACGAACTCGAGAAATACGTCCGCTACGCGCAGGAAGACCGCAACGCGTGGCACGTCGATATCGTCGCGCACTCGATGGGCGGACTGATCTCGCGCTATTACATCAGCCAGATCATGACCAACGATTCCGAGGACGGCCGTCCGCGCGTCTCGCATCTCATCATGCTCGGGACGCCGAATCTCGGCAGCCCGTGCGCCGACGTCATGAACATCGCCTTTGAATCGTTGGGCAAGAACGTCGAGGCCGTCCGCCAGTTGCGGCAGGACTACGTCGAAGGGTTCAACCGGATCAATACGCAGCGGAAGGGAGTGAAATTCTCGGCGCTCGCGGGAAATCCGCTGCCGACGATGTGCAAGTCGATCGTTTGGAACGACGGCGTCGTGCCCGTTCCGTCGGCGAAATGGACGATCGCGGACAATGCGGAATCCAAGAACGTTCATACGGACCTGACCGGAACGGCCGATTTCTCGTCGTTCGTCCGGCCGCGGCTTGCGATCGGCCCGAAAGGAAATCACGCGCCGGATGTTCCGACGTCGAATTTGGGATTTCGGAAGGCGGA
>JAKOSS010000138.1 GCA_029777145.1 Acidobacteriota bacterium
CGAGTTCTATCACCACGTGACGCAGATGCTTGGGATCAAGGACTGGTCGAACAAGGCCGAGTTGCTGCAGGTCATGGGCCGCGTGCTCGAAGAACGCCATCGCCGCGGATTGCGCACGGTGCTGATCATCGACGAAGCGCATGAGCTGTCCGATTACGTGCTCGAAGAGATCCGTCTGCTGATGAATTTCGAATCGGACAATGCAAAGCATTTGCAGATCGTTCTGACCGGTCAGCCCGAACTCCGCGAGAAGCTCAACCAGCCGAATCTGCGCCAGCTCAAACAGCGTGTCGCGTTGCGCTGCAAGATGCATTCGCTTCCCGACACGGACGAGGTCGAACGGTACATCACCGAGCGCCTGCTGATCGCCGGCAGCGACCAGCCGAACATTTTCACGCCGGGCGCGATCGACTTCATCTTCCAGTGCTCGGAAGGCATCCCGCGCCAGATCAACAATTTGTGCGACAACGCGATGCTGGCGGCGTACGCCGCGGGTGAGCAGATCGTCAGCCGCCAGGTAATCGAAGAGGTCGCGGACAATCTCGATCTTCTGCCGCGCAAGGACGCACTGATGAAGAACGAACAGGCCGCGGATTTCGCTTCGGGCGGACGCGTGCTGACGCCGGAGGCGCGCGAGGAACTTTGGAACAATCAGGCGCGTGCCGAGAAGGCACGGCCGATGTTCAAGTCCGAGGAGCAGGCGACGAAAGCCGCTCCGAAAGAACCCGCGCGGCCGGTCTTCGATGATCTCGACGACGACATCAGTCTGGAGATCGAAGAAGTCGGAGGATTTTATTGATTTTGGATTTTGGGTTTTGGATTTTGGATCGGAAGACAGAGGGAGTTTGGGATTTGGGATTTCGGATGTGGGATTTCGGATGTGGGATTTCGGATGTGGGATTTCGGATGTTGGATTTCGGATGTGAGATTTGGGATGTGAGATTTCGGATGTGGGATTTCGGATGTGGGATTTCGGATGTGTGATTTGGGATGTGAGATTTGGGATTTCTGACCACTGACCACTGACCACTGGCCACTGACCGACCACTGACCACTGACCACCGACCACTGGCCACTGACCACTGACCACCAACCACTGACCACCGACTACTGACTACAGTCCACTGTCTACTTGAGAAGTATGAGCATTCTAAAGGCACTTCAGAAAAAGCAGGGTGAACAACCGGAACAGAAGGCGGAACCGACGAGTGAATCGACCGTCGTTCCGTTCGACCGCTCGGCGCGGCGCATTTCGACGCCGCCGGAGATGTTCACCGACGAAACATTCAAGATCGGAACCCCAAGTTCGGCGTTCAATGGGCAGATCGAAAAATTGATCGGGACGGCACTCCCTGAATCAACTTCGATCATCAATGCCGGGGCAACTTTGAACGCTATTGGAGCGACGCGCTCCGCCGCTATGCGTTTACCGGAATTTACCGTGTGGAACGTAGAGCCGGAGCGCGTCGAACCACGCCTAATCTCGATCACTCAGCCGCAGTCGAACTATTGCGAAGAGTACCGCAATCTGAGGACGCAGATACTCCACAAGAGTCAGCGTCAGAAACTGCAGTCGATCGTCGTCGCGAGCATCAATCCCGGCGAGGGAAAGACTGTCACGGCGCTGAATCTTTCGTGGCTTTTGGCCCAGACCGACGGCATCCGTTGCCTGATCATCGACAGCGATCTGCGCATGCCGTCGCTTACGGATTATCTCGGTATCGAAACCGACCGCGGTCTCTCTGACATTCTTTCGGGAACCGCCGATCTCGAGAACTCGATCATCAAGCTGAATCCGGCCGGGCTTTACGTTCTGCCGGGCGGCGCCGCCCGGAGCGACGTCGCGGAACTGATCTCGGGCCCGAAATTCAAGGAGATCCTCCGACAAGCGCGCGAGATGTTCGATTTCGTCATCATCGACGCGCCGCCGCTCGGGATCTTTACCGACGCGAACATCTTGATCAACCACGCCGACGGCGCGATGCTCGTCATCCGCGCCGGCCGCACGCGATACGCGACGATCGACCGGATCCTTGAATCGGTGCCGCGCGATCGCATGTTGGGAACCGTTCTGAACGCCTCGGAAGACGTGCTGAATGAATCACATTACGGCTACGGATATTACAAACGAGGATGACGATCGACCGATAAACCGAACTGACGAATGAGTGCAACCAAGTTCAGTGCGAGAACAATTGGATTGCTGCTGGCCGATGCGACGATCATCTACGGCGGCGTGGCACTCGCGCTGTATTTGCGGCTCGGAACCGAGGGATCGGCGTACCAGCTCAATGAAAACAACGGCTGGCTCAAGATCGCACTCGCCACTTCCGTTTGCACCCTCGTACTTTATTTCTACGATCTTTACGACTTTACGGTAATGGCAAACCGGCGCGAGCTGATGCTTCGGCTCGTGCAGGCGCTCGGGATCGGCTGGGCGATCCTCGCGCTGCTGTTCTACGCGGTTCCGCCGCTCATGCTCGGACGCGGAGTCTCGGTGATCTCGGTTCCGCTGGTTCTCGTGATGCTGCTGACGTGGCGCGTGCTGATCCATTATCTGATGGGTCATCCGGAGATCGGTGAGAAGATCCTCGTGGTTGGCACCGGCAAAACGGCGCGCGAGACGGCGCAGGCGGTTTGGGATCGGCGCGATGCCGGATATCGGATCGTCGGTTTCGTCACCGAAAACGGGATCAAACCGAACACTAAGATCGAAGAGGCCAGCGTGCTTGGGACGACAGACGGGCTCGAAGAGATCATTCGCAACGAGAAGGTCGATCGCGTCGTGATCGCCGTCCGCGAGCGCCGCGGCAATTTTCCGACGGACGCGCTTTTGAAGATGAGTCTCGCCGGCGACGTCTCGATCGAGGAATGTACATCCTTCTTTGAGCGTGTCACCGGCCAGGTGCATGTCGACATGCTTCGGCCGTCGTGGCTGATCTTCGCCGGGCGCGGACGCGAGACACGGCTTACGAGCGTGCTCAGGCAACTCGTGCACCGCGGGCTCGCGCTCATCGGATTGCTGCTTTCGGCGCCGATCGCGATCGTCACGGCGATCCTGATCAAGCTCGAATCGAAAGGTCCGGTCTTTTACAAACAGGAACGCGTCGGCGAGCACGGGCGCAAATTCGAGGTGATCAAGTTCCGGTCGATGCGGACGGATGCCGAGAAGGACGGCGTGCCGATCTGGGCGACTGCCGCCGACGACCGCACGACTCGAGTCGGGCGCATCATTCGCAAGATCCGCGTCGATGAGATCCCGCAATTTTGGAACATCATCCGCGGTGAAATGAGTTTCGTCGGGCCGCGACCCGAACGGCCGCATTTCGTCGAGCAACTGGCGAAGGAGATCCCGTTTTACGAGCACCGCCACCTGACGGCGCCCGGACTGACGGGTTGGGCGCAGATCAAGTATCCGTACGGCGCATCCGTCGAGGACGCGCGCCAGAAGTTGCAGTACGACCTGTATTACATCAAGAACCAGAGCCTCGCGCTCGATCTCGTGATCGTTTTCGAAACGATCAAAACGGTACTGTTCCGGAAGGGAAGCAGGTAGCATTTGGGATGTGGGAATGCGGATTCGGGATTTGGGATTTAGGAGTTAATGCGATGAGAGTTTTATCAGTGATTTTGTTGGTTTTGGCGTTCTCGATCGGCGCGTTGGCGCAGACCGAAAATCCGAAGACGCGCGAACGCACCGTCGACGATCCGAAGACCGACGCGGTCGAGAAGGTTGAGCCTTCGACGACGCCGACACCCGAAAGCGCGGACGGTACGAACGACGAGGAAGAGGTCGTCGCATATTACAACAACTACCTGAAGGAATATCGCCTCGGACCGAATGACGTGATCAGCGTCGAGGTTTTCGGCCAGTGCCCCGATTACTGCAAGGTCGGCATCACGGTACCGCCGACGGCGCGCATTTCGTATCCGCTGATCCGCGAAGGCGTGATGGTCGGCGGCCGAACGGTCGAGCAGGTTGCCGACGAGATCACCAAGAAACTCGACGAATACATCATCGATCCGAAAGTCACGGTCACGCTTGAGAAAGCAATGTCGGTCCGCTACAGCGTCATGGGCAACGTCGTTTCGCCCGGCGTGCGGGTCATGGACCGCAAGGTCAGCATTTACGAAGCGGTGCTCGAAGCCGGCGGCATCGGAAAGAACGGCGACAAGAAGAAGATCGCGCTGATCCGCTACGATCGCCAGGGAAATCTCAGCCGCCAGGAAGTCAATCTGATGGCGATCGAGAGCGGCAAGGCGCCAATGATCTTTTTGAATCCGGGTGATCAGGTCTTCGTTCCGAAAAAAGGACTTTCGCTCAATTGGGAGACGTTCGGAAAGGTGCTCGGACAGGCGTCCGTCGTGCGGCTCCTTTTTGGATCACCCTTCTGATTTGGGAATTGGGATTTGGGATTTCGGATTGTTTGGAGTTCCGCCTTCAGGCGGCCAAGGCGGCGGGGGATCCGGTATCGGGAATTTGAAAGTCGCCTGATTTCGATAATTCGCGAATGAGTCGAACTGTTGTTTCAATCTTGTTCCTCCTTCTGGCCCAGCCGGTCTTTGCCGCCTGGTCGAGGATCCCGTCGGGCACGCTCTCGTGGCTTCACGACGTGGCCTTTGTGAGCCGGACGAAAGGAATCATCGTTGGCAGCGGCGGCGCGTTTCTTGAAACAGACGACGGCGGGTTGACCTGGAAGAAGGGCAAGAGCCCGACGTCAGACGCGCTCAAACAGATCCTGTTTACCGACGAACTCAACGGCTGGCTTCTTTGCGAACGCGACGTTTACAATCGGGGCGCGAAATCGTCGTCGTATCTGATGCGCACGACCGACGGCGGCGCGACATGGGACCGATCGGAGTTTGGTGATTACGGTCGCGAACGC
>JAKOSS010000139.1 GCA_029777145.1 Acidobacteriota bacterium
CAAAGATCGCGCAGACCGCGAAGAACCCTGTTTCGATATTCCACACCACCATTCCGATCTGTGTCACCTTGACACTTCACCCTCTTGTCGGTTATCACTGAGTTTGTCGTCGCTTTCGTCCTAAGTTGTTGACAAATATGAAAATCGAGCTCGACATCCCGCAGACTCTTTCACTTGAACGAAAGATCCGCATGCACGAGGCCCGCGAGGCGATCATCAACCGGCTCGCCCGTGATCTCCCGACAAACATCGATCTCCAGCGCTTCTTAAACGTCGTCGTGTCCGAACTCGGACGCATGATGCAGGCCGACCGTTGCGATCTGTTGCAGCTGACGACCGACAGCGAACTGCGGATCAGCCACGAATGGCGGAAGAACAAATCAATCCCGTCGAGCCTCGGGACGGAGATCCCGGTCGACATCGTCAAGCTCGCCGAACGGTTCGACATCACGAAACCGATCGCGATTAACGACATCACGAAGACCGACAACGCGACGCTTAAATTCTTCGCGAAGGCGCTCGAAACCAAATCGCTTTTGATCGTGCCGATCAGCCTCAGCGGCAATCCGCTCGGCCTACTCGGACTTCACGACACACAGTCGCCGCGGGAATGGTTCGAGGAGGAGATCCAGTTCCTCGAATCGATCGCGCAACAACTCGCGATCGGATATCAGTACACGACGCTTTACGTCGCGCAGGAACAGGAATCGCGCCGGACCAACGCGTTGCTCGAGATCGCGAACACGCTTAACTCGCATTCCGATTTCAAGGTCGTCTCGGCGAACGTGCTCGAACGTGCCGTCGAACTTGTCGGCGCCGATTATGGCGCGCTCGGCGTTCTCGATGAAACGGGCCGCAAGATCTCGCTCGCGTCGTTCAAGACCGCGCCGAACGTCAAACCGAGCAAGGTCCTGCAGATGATCGAGAAGCACAACCAGTCGCTCGACATCGAACCGTTCCCCGCGCTATCCGAGATACTCCGTGAAGGACGCACGATGCGGATCGTCGATTCGCAACTGCCGTTCGCGGTTCGCCTGATCTTCAATTCGCAGCTCAACGGCAAGGCCGCGCTCGTCGCGCCGGTACGCGTCGCCGGACAGGCGTTCGGGTTGATCGGATTCGTCTGGAGCGAGGAAACGGCGTTTGCCGATCACGACGTCGCGCTCGTCGAAGGCATCGCGGACCAGATCGGAACGGCGCTCGAACGCGATCAGCTCAGCGCAGAGGTGATGCGGCTCAAATCGCAGCTCCATCAGCGCCACAGCGAGATCATCGGACAGGCACCGTCGATCCGACGGTCGATCGAACTCGCGCTCAACGTCGCCGACACCAACACGACGGTCCTCATCAACGGCGAATCCGGCACCGGCAAAGAGCTGCTCGCGAACCTGATCCACTACAACTCGGGACGCGAGGACAAGGCGTACATCAAGATCAACTGCGGTGCGATCCCCGAAACATTGCTCGAATCGGAACTTTTCGGTCACGAGAAAGGCGCCTTCACCGACGCGCGCACGCAGCGCCAGGGACGATTCGAAGAAGCGAGCGGCGGAACGCTGTTCCTCGACGAGATCGGCGAAATGCCGCTGTCAGCGCAGGTCAAACTGCTCCGCGTGCTGCAGGACGGCGAATTCACGCGCATCGGCGGCAAGGAAGTGATCAAAACCGACGTCCGCGTCATCGCCGCGACCAACGTCGATCTCGAAAAGGCGATCGAGGACGGACGGTTCAGAAAGGATCTCTATTATCGCCTCTCGGTCTTCCCGATCCAGGTTCCCGCGCTCCGCGAACGCATCGAGGACATCAACCTTCTCGTCTTTCATTTCCTCGAGCGCTACAAGGAAAAAACCGGACGATTTGTCTCGGGAATTTCGAAAGAAGCGCTGCGGGCGCTCGTGAATTACGAATGGCTCGGGAATGTTCGGGAATTGGAGAACGCGATCGAGCGCGCCGTGATCATCGCGTCGGGCAGGCAGATCGAGCTCGACGACCTGCCGGAAGCGATCAGCAAAATGGCTTTCGAGCTCAACGCCCAAGCGCGTCACGAACGCGCCAAGGCAGCGTCCGAAGGCCGCTCGGTCTCGCTCGAGGTCGAGTTCCCCGCGACGATGGACGAGATCGAACGCCGGGCGATCGAAATGGCGCTCGATTACACCGGCGGCGACAAATCGCGCGCGTCGCGCCTGCTCAACATCGGCCGCAAGACACTCTACCGGAAGCTCGAGCAATTTGAATCGACGGCGGAGAGTGAGCAGTGAGTCGGGAGTCAGGTGTCGGGAGTCAGGAGTCGGGAGTCGGGAGCCGTGTGCAGTGAGTTGGGAGTTGTGAGTCGGGAGTCGGGAGCCGTGAGCAGTAAGCGGTGAGCCGTGAGCAGTAAGCGGTGAGCCGTGAGCAGTAGGCAGTGAGTTGGGAGTTGGGAGTTGGGAGTCGGGAGTCGGGAGTCGGGAGCCGTGAGCAGTAGGCAGTGAGCAGTGAGCCGAGATGTCGATCGCGACTCTGAACTCACGACTCTCAAATCGCGACTCTGAACTCACGACTCTCAAATCGCGACTCGAACTCACGACTCTGAACTCGCGACTCCGTCGTCAACCAGTCGCGAAGCGACGGCATCCACATATCCGTGGCGCGTAAGCCCACGGTAAAACGTCGCAATACGATCCGGAGTCGCGTCAGCGACGTCACAGCCCAGTTGAGAATGCGGTTCGAGATTCTTCTTCAAACTGAGCGAATTTACGTTCGGAGGCTGGTTCTGTAATGGGTAATTATCGTATCTTCGCAATTCTTGCCATCGGCGGCACTTCACTGTTTCTTGCAGGATTGCACGGCGGATTCGAGTCGTGCTTGAGTCAGAATCAGGTGGCCTACAGCACATTCGGTACGGGCTATCAGGTTCTCGCAAACAGTTACTTTTGGCTCTTTCTTCTCATCGTTTTTTATGCAATTGCTGCGAAGATTGCAAACCAACTTATTTCAAGGGCGGTCTGCCTAATCACGGCCTGTCCGATCATCTATGCGTGCCAAATCATTTATTTCCAAAAGGCGGCATCTTTGGGACTTGACGGCTCATTTCCGTCGCTTATGAAGAGTACTATTCCGTTGGATATTCTGGGCATCGTTTTGTTGTCGGCGCTTGCTTTGACCGATACTTGGAACCTTTATCGAGCCATTGCTGAACGCGCAGCCGGTTCCACTCGTTAGCGGTTGCGTGCGGCGCCGCCAACACTCAATTTGCACACCGATTTGCAGGTCGGGATGGCCTGCTGTGCGCCCGCCTGACGTAACTAGCTCAAGCAATTGGGCTGACGAAGTCGAGCGAAATCCAAAATCCAAAATCGCAGATCCGAAATCGAAATGCTTGGCCGCCTGAAGGCGGAACTCCAAACGTCCCAACTCCAGCCGTCCGAATCCCGAATCCCGAATCCAAAATCTGCCCTCCGTTTGTGGATTCCGGCGCGGTCGGGTAGATTTTTGGTGATCGCCCGGTTGTGACGGTCAAAATTCAAATGTCGGACATTATCGTCGGGACTGCCGGCCACATCGACCACGGAAAGACGGCGCTCGTCAAAGCGCTGACCGGAATCGATGCCGACCGCTTCCCTGAAGAAAAAAAACGCGGGATCACGATCGATATCGGCTTTGCCGAACTCGAACTCGGACCGGTCCGCATCGGATTCGTCGACGTTCCGGGCCACGAAAAGTTCGTCAAGAACATGCTCGCCGGCGCCAGCGGGATCGACGCCGTTTTGCTCGTCGTCGCGGCCGATGAAGGCGTCATGCCGCAAACGCGCGAGCATTTCGAGATCTGCCGCCTGCTCGGCACCGCGTCCGGACTGATCGTACTCACAAAATCCGATCTTGCCGACGACGAACTCATCGAACTCGTGACCGCCGACGTCCGCGAACTCGTCGCCGGATCGTTTCTTGCGGACGCAGCCGTGATCGCCGTCTCGTCTAAGACCGGTGCCGGCGTCGATGAACTTAAATCCGGACTTGCGAAACTTGCGGATGAGATCAGCGTTCGGAACGATGAACTGATCGCGCGGCTTCCGATCGACCGGTCGTTCTCCGTCAAAGGTTTCGGAGCGGTCGTCACCGGAACGCTGATTTCCGGCGAGATCAGCGAAGGTTCCGAGATGGAAATTCTTCCTTCCGGCAAATCCATCCGAATCCGCGGACTCCAGACTCACGGCAAACAGGTAAATGTCTCGCATTCGGGTCGCCGGACCGCAGTGAATCTGGGAGGTATCGATCACGCGGAGATCCAACGCGGAATGGTTCTCGCCGAGCCCGGCGTCCTGAGACCGACGCAAAGCATCGACTGCGAGGTCGAAGTATTAAAAGATGCGCCGCAGCCGCTCCGATCCCGACAACGTGTGCGTGTACACATCGGAACCGTCGAAGCGCTTGCCCGCGTCCGCGTGCTGAACGAAACGGGTGAGATCGCACCGGGCGAAGATGACTTCGTGCAGCTTCGACTCGAGTCGCCGATCGTTTGCGTTCCCGGCGAGCGATTCATCCTTCGGTTCTATTCGCCGCAATTGACGATCGCGGGCGGCAGTATTCTCGACAACGCGGCCGACCGGCATCGGCGC
>JAKOSS010000140.1 GCA_029777145.1 Acidobacteriota bacterium
AATCTGCGGATATCCGACCGGATCGATTCGATCGTGTTGCGGTGCGAGCCGCGCGAGATCGTGTTGTCGCCGTCGATGTTCGCGAGGAAACTCGTGTTTGAAGTCGCGCGCCATGGTTTGATCGCGCGGAGTTCGTCCTCGACGGCGACGAACTGTTTCGCGGTGAGGACGTCGTGCTCGACGGCGGCGTTCGCGAGATGTTCGCCGAACAGGTCCCAGCCGGCAAAACGGATGCCGGTGTATGGCGTCAGCTCCGATTCGTGATCGGCGAGCGGCAAACCGGTCGTGTCGATCAATCCTTTGCGGAGAAGTTCGATGCCGGCGGCCATCGTCGTCCCGACGGCGCCTCCGATCCCGACCACCGCAATGCCAAGAAAATTGGTGTCCATAGAAACGTAAATTTTACAACAGAATGCGCGGAATCAATCAACTCGCGCGTTGGCTTTTTGGCGGACTCTCATCAATCCGGGAAGTTAGCCGCGGATTACGCGGACAACGCGGATAAATCTGAGACCTGATCCGGGCAAATCCGCGAAATCCGCGGCAAAAGTCCTAATTCCCGAATCAGTTCGCGGCGATGATCTCTTCTTTGCTGCGTGTCTTGCGGGTCACGAGGAAGACGCCGATGAAGACGAGGACCGATGCGATCAGGAGTCGGAAAGTGAAATGTTCGTCGAGGAAGATCACGGCCGAGACGAAACCGATCAGCGGTTGGAGATAAACGTAAACGGCGACGATCGACGGTTCGACGCGCGAGATCGAGAACGCGCTGAAATAATAGGCGAGAATCGTCGGAAAAATTACAAGCGAGATCGCGAACAACCACGACGAAATGGTGATCGCGCCGAGATCGACGCCCCACAGCGAGATGATGCCCGCCGGAACATTCACGAAGCTTCCGAAGATGAACAGCCAGGCGATGGATTTGAGCGCGCCGTAATGCGAGATCAGCTTCTTTGAAATGACGACGTAAAATGCGTAGCACAGGCTGTTGAGGACGATCATTATGTCGCCGCGTGTCGTTTCGGACGAAAAGCTCGCGCGCGACGGGTCGATCAGGTAGATCACGCCCGCCGCCGCCGCGGTGATCCCGAGGATCTTGCGCCAGGTCACTTTGTCGTAGCCCGCGACGACGCTGATCGCGATCGTGAAGATCGGGATCGTTACAGCCAGAAGCGAAGTGTTCGCCGCCTTCGTCAGCGAAAGTCCTGTGAAGAACAGCAACTGATTGAGCGCGATGCCGAAAAATGCGTAAAAGGCGAACTGAAGATAGTGCTTTGTTTCGTCGAGGCGGAGAGTGCCGCGCATACGCTGGACAAAAGCGAAGGTGATCGCCGCGCCGCCGACACGGAACCCAACGAGTGCGATCGGCGGAAAGGCGAGGAGCGCGAATTTTCCGAGCACGGTCGCGGTGCCGAACATCAATTGTGTCAGCAGCAGTGCGGCGATAGCGCTTCGGTCGGTTTTGCTCGATTCGTCAGCCATTCGAAATCGTAGATGCTAACAAATCGCGACGGTTTTTTCAGCAAAATCCCGACGGTCGTTTGAGAATCTTTGAAGCGCAACACATAAGCACAGAGAAATGGGGGTTCTATGTGGTCTCTGTGACTGTGTGGTGGTGGAAAATCGATCTGAGTAGTCCGCGAATCCTTGAAGCGCACCACATAGTCACGAAGGTCACATAGGCCTACTTGATCTCGATGCTAATCTGCGTGATCGTGCGAGGTCCAACCGCTTCGCGACGTCGTTCCGGAAAGCCGTCGCCAGTCGACGTATTCGGTCATCGCCGCCTCACGTCCGTCGCGGATCAACGCCCGGGCAGGACTGGACATCGGCGAGGCGATCGCGACGCCCTTCATTTCTTTCCGCGCGTTGGCGATGAAGGTTTCGACGTCGGTCAACTTCCGCGGCAGGTCTCTGGTCATCCACTCGACGCCGGTTTCGGTGATCAGCATGTCGTCCTCGATGCGGACGCCGATGCTCTTGTAGCGCTCGAACGCCGGCCGGATCTTGTCGAGAAACTCCTTCATGCCCGGTTTCGACTGGTCGAAATAATCAAGCGCGTCCTCGCGGACGTAAATTCCGGGTTCGTTCGTCATCACCATTCCCGGTTTCAGTTTCGTGGCGTAACTGCCGACGTCGTGGACGTTCATTCCGAGCCAATGACCGAGGCCGTGCATGTACCAGAGCAGGTACTGCGGCATGCCGATCTCGCGCGTTCCGCCTTTGCCGTCCGGCGCCTTTTGGATCGTTCCGGGGATGAATGCTCCGACCTTTTCGATCAGGCCGAGTCTTGCGAGCCCCTCTTCGATCTTTCTCGAGGCAGCTTGTCCGGCAGTACTGAACAGCGCTCCCGGCTTGAGCTCGGCGGCGGCGGCCTCCTGGGCGTCGTAAACGATCTGATAGATCTCGGCCTGCTCTTTGCTGAACTTGCCGTTTACCGGAAAAGTGCGCGTGACATCGGCCGTGTAGTGATCGTATTCGGCACCGACGTCCATGAGAAGGAGCGAATTCGGAGCGATCGCGCCCTGCGATTCGACGTAATGAAGCGTCGTCGCGTTCGGACCGCAGCCGACGATCGACGGATATCCCCAATAGTCGGCATTGCGGCGGCGGAACGTATATTCGACCTCGGCTTGGACCTCGTATTCCCAACTCGCGCGGTTGGCCATGCCCTGCGCGCGCATGTGGGCCTCGGTCGAGATGTCGATCGCCTGCTGCAATATCTTGAGTTCGTATGGCGACTTGATGAGCCGCAGTTCGTCGAAGATGCCGCGCGCGTTGACGGGATTCGTCAGCGATTTTGCGAATTCGGCCTCGACACGGTATTCGGCCTTGCCGTTAGTGTCACGGTCGCCGGCGGGAAGCAGCATGTAGACCTTCTCGGACCCGGTCGGAACGCTCTGTCCGGCCTTCGACGTAAACTCCGATCTTCCCTTGAGCGCTTCAAGATAGGTTTTCGTCTCGGCGGCATCGACGATGTTTTCGATGCCCGACAATCGCTGCGCCTCTTCGTTCGAATACATCTTGCCGTTCCAGGTCTCGAACTGCGGATTCCGCTTCGGCAGGAAGAGCGTTTCGGACGTCGCGCCGTTCGTTTTTGAAAGCACGAGCGTCGCGCCGTTTTGTTTCAGCGCCGTGAGATAGTAGAGATTGTTTTCCTGCCGGTACATGAAATCGACGTCGTTCGTGTAATTCCTCGGCTCGGCGCTCAAAAGCACCATGATCGAGTTGTCGGCCATCTTTTCGAAGACCCGGGCGCGTCGCGCGGCGAGTTCGGTCTGTCGTTCGGTGTCCGTGAACCGCGGCGACGGCGGCGCGACGCGGATCGCGGGCTTTTTCGAGCCGGGGCCCGCCGGGACGAAAGCACCGACGGGAATTGCGGAAAATGCGACAAAAACGACGGCTGCCGCGGCGAAGATCTTTTTCATTGCTTGTTTCATTGTCTCCTGATCTCGATCGGTTGGTCTTTCGAGGTTTCGTTCCCGAAGTAATCGGACGCGACGACGCGCAAAACATACTCTCCCGGTTCAAACGATCCGGCGTCCAGAAAACCCTCGACGGCGGTCCCGCCCGAAACTCTGTCCGTGACGGTGTAACGAAAGATCGTTTCGCCGGTCGCGCCGGACTTGCTCCCTTTGGCGTATACCAACCCGACCGCGTCTGCGGCCGGAAGCGTGTCGAACCGGATCGTCCATTCGACGTCCCCGATCGGTGTCTTGTCTGGTTTCAGTAACTGGTAACCGATTTTGTAGATGCCTAGTCGCCGGCGTTCGGCGTTGCCATCCATTCGGTCGTAAGCGCGGGCAACAATTCGCGATTTTCCAACGACCGTTATACGTTTCGACGTCGTCTCGGTTTCAAGTTCGCGCCAATTTTCGTCGTAAAGGGAAATTGCTTCGACCGTCGGCGGGATCTTGTCGGAGACGCCGGGCAGGTCGAGCGCGGCGAGCGCGTTCATTTCGAATCCGCTGCGGCCGGCGATCAGATGGACGTGGTTCATCGGATTGAGCGTGCCGATCGCGTCGCCGGCCTTGAATGACGCACCGCGCGGAACGCGGACGCCGACGATCTCACCTGACGAGCTGCGGTCGAAGACGAACCGCGGATCATCGAACGCTTTCCCCGACGAATCGCGTCCGAGGCGGATGTGGATGTATCCGAGCGTCGGCATTCGCAAAAGTTCTCGGAGCGTGCCGAAATTCTCGGCCGCGACGGTGCGCGTCACCTTTTCGTCACGGACGAAACGCGCGGTTTCGCCGTAGCCGCCGACGATGTCGAGCCCGTTGTGAAACCAGATGTTTTCGGTGCCGTCGTTCTCGCCGCGGATCTCGCCGAGCGTGCCGGCGATCTCACGGGTGTTTTCGGGCGGCGCGTACGGCCAGCGTGCCGGCGCCAGCGTCCGGAATTGCTCGGCCTTGACGCGCGCGGCCTCAATCTCCTCCGGCTTGATGGTCCGTCCGCCGGCGCTCGATGAGATTACGCGGACGGCTTGGTTCTCCGAATCGGCGACCGCGACATCGCCGTTATCAAGAACGGCGATCCCGTTCGGACGGTTGAACGACGAATCGCCGCGCGCGCCGTCCGCGAAACCGCGCCTTTCGTTCGAGATCGTGCGGATGAAGGGAAGCGTTGCCAAATCGACTTTCCGGACGACGTTCCCGTCGGTGAAATAGATCGTTCCGTCGGGCGCGACGGCGACCGCCGACGGTTGATAAAGTCCGGCGGCGTGTGGCGATCCGTCACCGAATTCTTTTCCTCCGCCGATCAATGTCACGGTCGATCCGTTGCCGCGCAATGCCCGGATCCGGGCGTTCCCCGTGTCGCAAACGAGGATCGAGCCGTCGAGCCCAACCGCGAGCCCGGTCGGCGTGTCGAATTTCACCTTCGATGCGTCGTTTGAATCGGCAAAGCCGCGCGCGCCTCCGGCGAGCGTCTGGACCGCGCCGTTCTCGATCACCCGGATGCGGTCGTTGTAGGTATCCGCGACGTAGATCCGCGAACCGGCAACGGCGATCCCGACGGGAGCGCGAAACTGCGCTTCGGCGGCCGTTCCGTCGCGGAATCCCGGTTTGCCGTCGGTCCCGGCGACGGTTTCGACCGTTCCCGATCTGTTGATCTTTCTGATCGTGTGCGTGCCGGAATCGGCGAAGAAGATCTCACCGTCGGCGCCCGCCGCGATCTGCGACGGCGTGCCGAGGCCTTCGCCGACAACCGCAATCGAGCCGTCTTTGCCGATCCTGAGGATCCGCCCGTTCTCGCCGTCCGAAACGACAAGATCGTTGCCGACTGCCGCGATTCCAAACGGTTCCGCGATCCGCTGCGGATCAAACGCGATCGTTCGGGTGAATCCGAGCTCGGGCCGTTTTTGTTCCGTGCGTTCGCAGGCTCCGCAAACCAACAGGATCAACGCGATGACGAGGTGCCGCGAGGGCGTATATTTCATGAGGATTACAATAGCTTTCCGATGGCTTACAAATCAAAAACAGGTCTGTTATCATCTCAGGACTGCCCCGTAAAATTTGAAGAAGGAGATTCACACGATGTTTTCACTCGAAGACCTTTTGGGACAAGCACAAGGCGCCGATGTCGTCAATCAGATGAGCCAGCAGGTGAATGCCGAGCCGAGCCTCGTCAACACCGCGATCCAGATGGCGCTGCCGGCGCTGATCAACGGCCTCGCGAACAATGCCGCGACGCCGCAGGGAGCGGAGAGCCTCGATCAGGCGATCACCAACGATCACGACGGCAGTTTGCTCGATAATCTCGGCGGGATCGCCGGCATGATCCTCGGCGGCGGGCAATCATCTTCGACGACGAACGCCGGAGGGATCCTCGGACACATTCTCGGCGGCAGTCAGGGGAACGTGACCCAGCAGATCAGCAATCAGAGCGGCCTGAACATGGGGCAGGTCGCGCAGATCCTGATGATCCTGGCGCCGATCGTCATGGCCTATCTCGGCCGGCAGAAGCAACAGAACAATCTCGACGCGGGCGGTCTGAGCGATCTGCTCACCGGGAGGCAACAGCAGATCCAGCAGGCGCCGCAGGGCGGTTTTCTCAATAGTATTCTCGATCGGGACGGCGATGGTTCGTCACTCGATGACATCGCCTCGATGGCGTTCAATTATCTCACGAAGGGATAGGATCGACGTGAAAGGTCACGGCAGTCGGCGGGCGCGGATTCTTCGCGCCCGTCATTTTTTTGCCCGCGGCGGTGTTCTAATTGAAACAATCACGGGATGAGGTCGTAAGATTTCTGGAGTTTCCACAGATATCACCATAATTCAAAGGACTGTTTATGCTTAAGAAAATGCTCGCGCTCGGACTGATCTTGATGTTCGGGGCGCTGAATTTCGCGGCCGCCATCGCGCCGCAGAACCCGTTCATTCAGGACGGCGAGAAGGAAGTCAAGAAATTACCGCCGGTCAATTGGATCAGAAGCCGGAAGATCGACGTCAAACACATCGCGATCGATCTGCGGTTCGACTGGGAGAAGGAACAGGCGTACGGCAAGTCGACGCTGACCGTCGCGCCTTTTTCGGACACCGACCGGATCAATCTCGACGCCGCGTACATGACGATCTCGTCGGTCAGGAGCGGTGCCGGCAAGGATCTCAAGTTCAATTATTCCGGCAAGGATACGAACGACAATCTCGAGATCATGCTCGATCGCGTCTACAAGCGCGGCGAGGACGTGGTCGTGACCGTCGAATACCGCACGAATTACGTCAACACCGCTGATCCGGACACGGCGATCGGAAGTTTCGGACGCGGTCTCCGCTTTATCAAGCCGAGCGCCGACCAGCCGAACAAGCCGT
>JAKOSS010000141.1 GCA_029777145.1 Acidobacteriota bacterium
GAATCACCGCTGACCTCGGTCGTCCTTTCGGCGGTCGTCTGACGCAAATAGGCGGAGCCGACGGCGTGCGCGTCTTTCACCGCCCGGTCGGCGAACAGTATCGCGTTGACCTGATCACCCTTCAAGTATTCCTGACCGTTGTCGATCTCGGCGCCGCCGGTCAGCTGGACGCGGCCCGCAGTCTGCTCGTAGATCGCATCAGCCGACTTGATGTGGGTCTCGCGTCCCTGCTGCGGCGTCACGATATGGACCGAATCGTGGAGTTCAAAACGGTCGGCGGGTTTGTCGTAGACCGCGGTCGAACACGTGATCACGGTCGGCTTCGTTTCTCCTGAACCGGTCTCGATATTGACTCCGCCAACTAGATCGATCCGCCTCAAATCGCCTTCGAAACCGGCGGTCGCCTTTTCAGACCGTGTTTTCGACCAGCGCGGATTGCCGCTCGTCGGTTTCTGTTCGACCTCGACGTTTCCGTTCAGATCGATCTTCCGGACCTGCCGGTCAACAAGCGCAACGAGCGCCTTCGCCGACCTAACTTCGGTCGGTTGCGATCCCGCGGCCGTTTCGCCGTTCGGGATGATGCTGACGAAGACGTTCTCGATAAGTTCTATCGTTTCAGCCGTTTGATCAAAAACCGCGGACTCCGCCGTGATCCGGGCGCTCTTGACGTTGCTCTTCGCGAGCGGATCCTGCGGATCGCCGGCGAAGGCGTCGATCTCGACGTTCTTCATCAGCCTGAGGTTCTTGTCGACCGTGTTGACGATCGCCCCGACGGCGCGTCCGGATATGTTTCCGCGCTCGAACCTGACCTCTTCCTCCGCCTCCACGATCCCCGAATCGCGGCGGTAGGTAACCTGCTCGGTGCGGACATTCAGATCGTCGCGCGTCACGATATTGACGTCGCCGGCGAAATACGCCGTGAAATTCTTGTTTTCCTGCGGAATGTAAACTCCCTTCGCCGCGGTTATCTTGTCGGACGCGAGCCCGCTCTCGTCGAACACCTCGAGATAGACGTTCTGCAACTCCTGATGATTGTCTGAGAAGGTAACGGCCGTGTCGGCGCGGATCAGGTACTTCTTCAACTCGCCCTCGGTCTCGACGCGTTCGTAACTGTCGATCCGTCCGACGACGTCCTTCGAGAGCGTGGTCGGAAATCCCTTCATCCGGAATTCACGGGATTTGCTCGCCCGGTAAAACCCGATGACGAGCACGAGCAGCGCACAGATCAAGATGACCGCGGCGACATTCCTGACAATGCGGGGCATCCGCGCGCGCAGTTCCAGATTCTTCAGGTTCTTCCGGTGGCTTTCGGACACTCTGCTAATTATCGGCTCTCAAATCCTCTACAACAAGTTGCAATCGCGTGTTTCCCTGCCACGTGTTGGCCTCGGGGGTGTAGGCTATTTCGATGCGTGAGTCGGGCTCGAGCGTTTGCTGCTTTGATCGCTCGACACCGTCCCACCACACCGCTTCGAAGAACCTTCCCTGCCCGTCCGTAAGTTTCAGTTTCAAATGCTTTTCCTTCATGACGAACGGCGCGTCGCGGAGGATCAGGCCGCCGGTCGCGAAAACAGGCTTCGGATTTCCCGCGCCGTACGGCTCAAGCATCTTCAGCATCTCGACGAGTTTCAGATCAACCGTCTGCGGCATGACGCGCGCGTCGATCCGCAACTCGGGAACAAGAGTCTCGGCGGCGATCGCCGACTCGGCGTGCTCGTTCAGCCGAACCCGCAGTTCGTCGATGTTTTCCGCCCGGATCTTCATACCGGCGGCGGCGGCGTGCCCGCCGTATTGTTCAAACAGTTCCGCGCACGAATCGAGTCCCTGCAAAAGGTGATAGCCCGGGATCGATCTCGCCGAACCGTGGCCGACGCCGTCCTCGACCGAGATCACGATCGACGGACGGTAAAGCTTGTCGGTGATCCTTGAGGCGGCGAGTCCGATCACACCGCGGTGCCAACCCTCGCCCGCGACAACCGCAAAATGCGTCTGCACGTCGCTTCCGCCAACGCCGAGATACTCCTCGAGCGCAAGCTGCGTGATCTCGAGCTGCGTCTTCTGACGTTCGCGGTTGCGGCTGTCGAGGACGCCGGCGAGTTCCCGCGCCCGGCCGAAGCTCGGAGCCTCGAACAATTCGACGACCTGGCGCGCGACATCCATGCGGCCCGCGGCGTTGATCCGCGGCGCGATCCGGAAACCGATGTCGAAACTCGTCATTTCCGATCGGCAATCGGCGACCTCCATGAGCGCCTTGAGCCCGAAATTTCGGGCGTCCGGCAGATCGCGCAGGCCGAGTTTGACGATCGCGCGATTCTCTCCCGTGAGCTGCATGATGTCGGCGATGGTGCCGATCGCGACGACCTTCAGAAATCCGTCGACGACGTTCTCGCGTCCCTTTTCGCGCAGCAGCGCGTGCGCCAGCTTGAAGGGGACGCCGACGCCGGCGAGATTTTTGTCAGGATATTCCCAGCCGGGATGATTGGGATTGACGATCGCGTACGCGTTCGGGAGGCCGTGATCCTTCGTAAGATGA
>JAKOSS010000142.1 GCA_029777145.1 Acidobacteriota bacterium
ACGCAGGAAGCCGTGCTCACGATGTGCTTCAAGATCGCCGATACGAACGGCCTGATGCTGCTCGATTTCAAGGATCTGCGGGCGCTGCTGCAGTGGGTCGGCGACAACGCCGATCAGTTCACGACCGAATACGGGAACGTTTCGAAAGCGACCGTTGGCGCGATCCAGCGCGGCTTGCTTGAACTTGAGAATCAGGGCGCCGAGAAGTTCTTCGGCGAGCCGGCGGTCAAACTCGACGACTTCATACAGACCATCGGCGGCAAAGGCGTGATCAACATCCTCGAGGCCGACAAGCTCTTCAACTCGCCGAAACTCTATTCGACGTTCCTGCTGTGGCTGCTGTCGGAACTGTTCGCGAATCTGCCCGAAGCAGGCGATCTCGAGAAGCCGAAACTCGTCTTTTTCTTCGACGAGGCGCACCTTTTGTTCAACGACACGCCGACGGCGCTGATCGAGAAGATCGAGCAGGTCGTCCGGCTGATCCGGTCTAAGGGCGTCGGCGTTTACTTCGTCACGCAGAATCCGATCGACATTCCCGACGTCATTCTCGGACAGCTCGGAAACCGTGTTCAGCATGCGCTCCGGGCTTTCACGCCGCGCGATCAGAAGGCCGTCAAATCGGCCGCCGAGACGTTTCGTCAGAATCCGAACGTTGACGTCGAGACGGCGATCATCGAACTCGGTGTCGGCGAGGCGCTCGTTTCTTTCCTCGATGCGAAGGGAACGCCGACGATCGTCGAGCGGGCGTTCATCGTCCCGCCGCACAGCCATATCGGTCCGGTATCGCCTGAACAGCGTCAGCAGTTGATGGCGAATTCGCTCGTCGCCGGTATTTACGAGAACGTCGTCGATCGCGAATCGGCGTACGAACTTCTCAAAGCTCGCGCCGATGCGGCCGCCGTCGCCGCCAAAGCCGAAGCCGAAGCGGAAGCGGCGCAAGAGGAAGCCGAGCGCGAGGCGAAGGAAGCGGCAAAGGCCGAACGCGCTTCGGGCTCGAGCCGGACAGACAGCACTCTCGGGGCATTTGCGAAGAGCGCTGCCCGTGCCGTCGGCAGCAATCTCGGCCGCCAGATCGTCCGCGGCGTGCTCGGCGGACTGCTCGGCGGATCGGGAAGCAAAAAGAAATCGTCGTCCTGGTGGTGAGCCGATTTTCGATTTTCGATTTTGGATTTTGGATTGGTGATTTCGTCGTCCTTGTTTGATCAAGGCGCGGCGGATTCAAGCATTCTGTCGTTTCCGGCAAGGCGTCTCGATATTGGCGAAACCGGCGCGTTCTCGCAATGGCTGATCAAACTAAAACGAACACCCCTCTTTATGGTCGGCTTTTGATACGGCTGACCAGGCCGTTCCCCAACTTTGATTTTTCATTTATCAGGCCCGTTCGCCGAAAGGCAGTAGAGTCCCTGAGGTTGCCGAAAGGTGGGCGAGTGCTTGATGTTGGCTGCGGACCGGGCGGGGGTTTTCCTTTCCTTGTCGATGCCGTCGGCCCTCATGGACAGGTGACTGGCATCGAGATCAGCCCCATGCACAGTGAGTTGGCGAACGATCGCATTGCTGCGAATGGTTGGACCAACGTCGATGTCATCACCAGTGCTGCCGGCGAGGTCGATCTCGACGGTATGTTCGACGGCCTTTTGATGTTCGCGGCCCCTGATGTATTCGGGTCGCGGACCGAGTTGGAGAATCTGATTCCCCATCTCGTCGCGAGAGCCAGAGTCTCCGCATTTGGTGCAAAGCTCGCAACGCGAGGCTTTGGCCGATTGCTCAATCCGATAATCAAAGCCCTTTTCAAGCTGTCATTCTCAACGACTCCGTCGCCCAACGCCGAACCCTGGGAGCTTTTGTCCGGCTATTTGGAAGAACTAGAAATAGACGAATACTTCTTTGGCCTGATGTTCCTCGCCAACGGCAAACTTTCGACCCCAACAATTGAAGACAAAACATCCGAAAGAACGATTTCGGCGGCAAGGCGAGATCGGTAGTACTTGAGAAGCCGTGCAATTCGAATCGAGTTTTCGCTGCCACTTGGAGCGAGCAAATTCGCGCAAGGTCACGTGAAGGCGAATCGCGATTATCGCATTTGAAACCAATAGCGCGATTCTCGTTCGAGTAAGAAATCCCAACGGTTTCGGCTCGTTCGCGGAGGCGGCACCGGGCGATCAAAAACCAAGGATCACAGGTAAGTCGGCGCATGATCGCAAATCGAGTATGGTATCGTGTTTACTGATGGATCGGCTGACCGAAAAAACCAATCTGACGGCGATGACACCCGCTGAAATGACCGAGTTCGTCGTCGGTCTCGGCGAGCCGCGTTACCGCGCGAATCAGATCTTCAGGCAGATCCACGAACGGCGTCTGCTTGATTTCGCGGAGATGACGGATCTTCCGAAGGCGCTGCGTGAGAAGTTGTCGGAGGTCGCGACGGCGTCGGTTCTCCGCGTTGAGTCGAAATACGTCTCAGAAGACGGCACGCGGCGTTTTCTGATGAAGACCGCCGACGGGTACCCGGTCGAGACCGTTTTCATCCCGACCGAGAATCGTGACACGATTTGCTTTTCATCGCAGTCGGGCTGCCCGCTCAAGTGCGATTTCTGCCTGACGGCGAAACTCGGACTTCTCCGAAACCTGACCGCGGGCGAGATCGTCGAGCAGATCATAATCGTTCTCAACGACGTTTACGGCGTCGCCGGCGAACTGCCGCACGGCACGAACCTTGTCGGCATGGGCGCCGGAGAGCCGTTCCTCAACTTCGAAAATCTCATCAAGGCGACGTCGATCATGGCCGAGAAGGACGGACTTTTTATCGTCCCGAATCGGATCACGATCTCGACCGCCGGCATCGTGCCGAAGATCCGCGAGTTTGCCGCGCTCGAACGAAGGCCGCACCTCGCGATCAGCCTGACGGCGGCGGACGACGAACTTCGCGACCGCCTGATGCCGATCAACAAGCGTTGGAACATCGACTAACTTCTGACGGCGGCGAAGGAATTTGAGAAGACGCTCCGACGCGACGAGCGATTCACGTTCGAATATGTACTGCTCGGCGGCGTCAACGACTCCGATGAGCATGCCGAGCGCCTCGCGGCTTTGCTCAAACGCCACAAACTGCGACGCGTCAAGATCAATCTGATCCCGCACAACGCCGCGGAACCGCTCGAGTACGGACCGAGCGATCCCGAACAAGTCTTGCGGTTCAAGGAGATCCTTGAGGCAAACGGCGTTTCGGCATACGTACGGACGCCGCGTGGCCGCGACATTTTCGCCGCCTGCGGCCAGCTTGCGGCCCGTTCGCCCGTGGCGATCGAAGGGCGCGCGTCAACCAATTAATTTATGGAGATCTGGATCATCGGCGGCATCATCGTCGCGCTCATGATTTACGCCTCGACGAAGATCAAACGGCTCGCGGCGAGCGCGTTCGAGCGCGAGGAGATCGACGCCGGGGATTTCGCGATCATCAAGCCCGAAGGGTTCATTTGTCCGGTCGAGACGCCGTATCCGTTCGAGGCGCACACGAAGGAATTCGGCGAGGCCGAAGAATCCGAGGAAATGCGCCGGGCGTGGGCGACGATCACGGTCGGCGATACTGCCGAACCCGAAGGCGTGAACGAGACGGACCGCGACGAGAACGGAGTTCCGGTACGTGAATATCGCAAAGTCTTGAATCGCGAGGGACGATCGTTCGAGCTCTCGGTCGTCGTGCTCGCCGATCACGTCGCCGAATTCGAAACACGGATCAACGAGATGCTCGGAAGTTTCGAGGTGAAATGAAGTTTGTTTTCGCGTTGTGTTTGCTGATCGGTCTGCTGGCGGTTGCGGGTTCGGCACAAACTGTCACGGGATCGCTCGGTGCAGTAAAACGCGGCGGATCCGTCACCGGCACGATCCTGATCTCGATCCCGAAGGGAATTCACGTCAACTCGAACCGTCCGCGTTCCGAATATCTCATTCCGACGTCAGTAAAATTCGACGCGACCGGCGCATCCGTGTCCGGCATCGTTTATCCGCCGGGCAAAGACAAGCGCTTCGCGTTTTCCGAAGAGCCGCTGAATGTTTACGAGGGAAAGGTCAGGATCCGGTTTCGTTTGACCGTTCCGGCGTCGCGCAAGGGTCGAACCGTCCGTGTCCGCGCGTCCGTCACATTTCAGCCATGCACCGACGAGGTCTGCTATCCTCCGCGCACGACTTCGGTCGTTCTGAACGCCCGCATCAAGTGATCATTGTTCGAGCTTGAAACTCGGCGGCACGAAGTCGACCGACACCAGTTCGCCCGCCTTCAGAATACTGCCTTTGAAAATTATCACGGCATTGACCGGCGGCGGTTTTATGCCGCATCCGAAACGCAACCCGGAGGCGTCCGGTGTATGACTCCTGAACTGCGGTGACCTGGCCTTCAATTTCAGCGTCGCGTCGCCGGACTTCACGACAAAGATCATACCGTCCGCAGTGCATTCGATCTTCTCGATCACTCCGAAAACCCTCGTTTCGTCCGGCCCCGGTTTTTGCAGCGAGTCCCGTATCCTCTCGAGGATCATGTTTCGCTGCTGTTCCTCCATATCCTGTTTTTGGGCCTCGGTTATCGGCGGAGGATCGTCGATGATGATCGTTTCGCGGGCGGCCTTCAACTCGTTCGCGGACATTCGCGCGAACTGCTCGGGAACGAACGTCAGCGTCCTGACCGCTCCCTTTGATTTCGCGCCCGCCGTTTTGTTGACGTCGTACACGGCGACGACCTTAATGGCTTTGACGTCGGCATCGCAGCCCATTGAGACGCCGTCCGCGGTTTCGACGAGCGCATCCAGTTTCAGACTCACAAAGTCTTTGCTCGACAGGGTGATCGTTTCGGAGTCCGTTCGGAAAGTGAACAGGATCTCGCCCTTTCCGCAGGCGATCTTCTCGATATGTCCGACGGCTTCGGCCTGCCCGGCTTCGGGGTAATCGATCAGCCGGTTGAGACTGATGTTCTCGTTCTGTCGCTTGATGCGTTCCTCGTCCTCCGCGGTCACCGGTTTGTCGCCGTTGCGCCTCACGAGGATCGGGCCGTTTGGTTCCGGACCGACGATCTCCTTCTGTTGTTCGGCGGCAAATCTCTTGGCATTTTCGTACGTTTCGATGTTATCGAGCACCAATTGGGCGTTCGAACGAACGACGTCGTCGTCGGCCGATTTCAGGAGTTTTGTCGCGATCGCCCTCGCATCGTCGAATTTCTCGAGACGCAGATAGATCTGGGCAAGCAGCATCTGATTTCGCAGATTTCCCGGTTGGTTGGCGGCCGCTTTTTTGAGCAGTTCGACGGCTTCTTCGAGCTTCGTGCCGTTGACGAGATAAATGCGGCTCAGCAGGAGATAGCTTTCCGCAAAAGTCGGATCGAGTTCGATCGCTTTGAGCAGCGAATCGCGCATTTTCGCAAACGCTTCCGGCGGATATTCGCGGACGAACCCGAATTCGTCCATGCTTTCGCGACTCAGAATGTATGCGTAGGTGAAATGCGGGATGTGATTCTTGCTGTCGACGGCGATCGCCTTCTCCAGAAACTTCTTCGCCTCGTCGAACTTCCGCTGGCTCATTCTGATCAACCCGAGCGTAGTGTTCGCCATCTCGGAGTTCGGATTCGTCTCGATCGCCTGAAGCAGGTAAGGTTCGGCGTTCTCGTGTTCGTTTGTGTGATAGAGCAGGTCGCCGAGGTACGCGTTCGCGTCCGAGTCGGTCAGCGGCGTCGCGGTCATCTGGCTGTCAAAGACGAGTTTGTTCTTGAAACTGACGACCCAGACGCGATACTTCCGTTGCGCGACATAGTCTTTGAGCGTCTTTTCCATGAACGCGTAGTCCATCAGAAAGGAGTCCGTGAACGCCTTTTCAGGATCGGTTCCGTTCATCACCGCACCGAGAAAATTCGAAAGTCCCTCGGTCTTTCCGCCTTGAATCAGGTAATGGATCAGCGCCCAGGCCTGAGCGTAAAAGACGCTTCGCGAATGATTGCCGTTCCGGTGGAGCGAGTAATTGTCGACGTTGAAAAAGGTCTTGAGCGGGATCAGTTGATTCTGCTGCAAAAGCGCGAGATGTTCGGGCTGGATGTCGCCGAGCGTAACCTTTTGATCGTTCTCGATCTTGAACGTCTGGTAGTACTCCGCGAGTCCTTCGTTGAACCACGGCGGAACGTCCGACTTTCCAAAGTTGGCTTCGAGCAGGAAATGCACGTACTCGTGGAAGATCACGCCGTACGGGTCACCGCCGTCCTTTCCGACCGAAAGCGTGATGTAGTTGAGGTCGCTGCCGGGCTGAAAATACCCGGCGATCCCGTCGTCGGGTTTGCCGTTCGCCTTCTTCGGCTTGAACGGCCGGTAGGCGGAATCGTCCCTGAAGACGACGACGTTCGTGTTGATCGTATCGTTCAGCCTGATGCGCGGAAAAAGTTGTCGAAAGGTCTCGCGAAACTGTTCAAGTTTCGTCGCGACGATCCTGATGTCTTTCTCGGCTGCATTGCCGATCAGGAAAAAGTTCTTCGAGCGGACCTGCGTCCAGGTGTCCTTGGCGTTTGCCGGAAGCGCGAAGGTGAGCAGAAGAACGACGATTGAGAGCCGAGCGACGTGAGAAACGATGCGCATGGGTACCTCCGATTTACGGAAATATTAGTTGAGAATCAGGTCCGGGTCAACGTTATTTTCGGCCGATGACGGACATCAGGCGGCCCGTCTTTCCAAACTTTCTCTTTTCGACCCTGTACGAGAAAAACAGGTCGGTGCGCTCCATCGTGCAGAGTTCGGAAACCGCGATCCGTTCCGGATCGACGCCGAGTTTCGCGAGTTGCTCGCGGTTGGCCGTGTGAAGATCGATCTTCGCGTGGCCGTTCTGTGTCGGTTCGAATAAATGTTCGGGCCCGTCAAACCGTTCGCGGAAGGCGTCAATGACGTCCGGTCCGACCTCGTAATTCCGGCCCGAGGCGGCAGGACCGATCGCCGCGACTAGATCTTCGGCGCGCGATCCGTATTCGGCGATCATCTTTTCGACGGCGTTGACGACGATCGATTGGACGGTTCCGCGCCATCCGGCGTGAACCGCCGCGAACGCTCCGGTGCGGGTGTCGCCGATCAGGACCGGAACGCAGTCGGCGGTCTTGACGCCGACGAGGACGCCGTCGGAACCGGAAACCAGTGCGTCCATCTTGTAATTTCCGTCAGCCGCGTCGTCGAGATCGCGGACGTGCCGGACGTCGGAACTGTGGATCTGCCAGCATGACGCGAGCCGGTAGGAACCGCCGATCGCCGAAAGGAACCGGCGACGGTTTTCGGCGATGTTATCGGCCGAATCTTCGTCATAACCGGCGAGGTTCAGGTCGTTTTCGGGAAACGGCGAGACGCCGCCGAGACGCGTCGAGAAACCGTTCGCGAACCCGTGCTCCTCGAGCAATCGGCTGACGAGCACGCGGACGCCGTCTTTTTCGCGCCAGTAGAAGTTGTTATTTGATAGTATGGTCACAAAGTTATTTGCGATTTGCGATTTTCAATTTGCGATTTCTAGGGAGCCAAAGGCACTCCGCAAAAGCGCATAATTTGGAAGCGCTAAATTTCGGATCCGTGGTCGGTGCTCGCCGATCGCAAATCGAAAATCGCAAATCGAAAATCGAAAATGCCCATCATATCCATCGGCATCGACATCGTTGAAGTTTATCGGATTCGCGAGACGATTGAAAGAACTCCGCGGTTCGCCGAGCGCGTGTTCACGGCTTCCGAACGCAAGTATTGCGAGGCGAAAGGGGCTGCCGCCGCGCAATCGTACGCCGCGCGTTTCGCCGCCAAAGAAGCGTTTCTCAAGGCACTGCGAACCGGCTGGCGGGGGCGGGTTACGTGGCACGACATGGAAATACTGAACGACGCACTTGGCGCCCCGGCGATCACCGTCACCGGCGAGGCGCGAAAGCTGCTCGATGAACTCGGCGCCGACCACGTCCATCTGTCAATGTCGCACACTGCCGAACACGCCGTTGCACAGATCGTCCTCGAACGTGCGCGAGAAACGCGGTAACAGATTTTGTTGAATCTTTTGGGAAAGATTCGCGTACTACTCGTTGAATTCGATTCAATTCGCCGGTGATTCCGGCATTCGGGCGCCCTGTTCCTACGCCCAATTTGCCGGAAACGCAGTTCCTTTCGTCGGCGCTCTATTTACAACACGGAGATCTAAAACGTTGAAAAAGCTGCTCTTCTCGTCGTTTTTCGCGATCGTTTCGGCGATCGGGGTATATGCACAGTCGGAGGTGACGCTCTATCGTCAGCCCTCGATCAGCAAGACCGAGATCGTCTTCTCTTACGCCGGCGATCTGTGGATCGTGCCGCGCTCGGGCGGCGACGCCCGCCGGTTGACGGCCGGAGTCGGGATCGAAAGCGGACCTTACTTTTCACCCGACGGATCGCAGGTCGCGTTCACGGGCGACTACGACGGAAATACCGACGTTTACGTCGTTCCGTCGACCGGCGGCGTCCCGCGGCGCATGACGTTTCATCCGGCGCCGGACGAAGTTACCGGTTGGACGCCCGACGGGCGCAGCGTTCTCTTCACGTCAACGAGGAACAGCGGTTCGAACTATTCGCGTTTGTTCACCGTTTCGCTCGACAGCGCCGGACTTCCGACCGAACTGCCGCTGACGATGGTCTATCGCGCGACGCTCTCACCCGACGGACAGTTCGTCGCGTACGAACCGATTTCGCAGTGGCAGCCTGACTGGAAACGCTACGCCGGCGGTCAGACGCAGCCGATATGGATCGCGAAGCTCGCCGATTCGACGATCGAAAAGATCCCGCGCGAAAATTCGAACGACAAGAGCCCGATGTGGATCGGCGACAAGATCTATTTTCTTTCGGACCGCAATGGCGGCGTGACGACACTCTTCTCGTTCGATACCAAGTCGAAAAGGGTCGAACAGGTGATCGAGAACAAGGGCCTCGACATCAAGTCGGCATCGGCCGGAGCGGGAACGATCGTCTATGAGCAGTTCGGGACCATCTTCACGGTCGAGGCCGGCGCGAGATCGGCGAAAAAGGTCAATATCCGGGTCGCCGGCGATTTTCCGGGCGTCCGTCCGCGATATGAACGCGTCGGGAACCGGGTATCCAATTTCGGCATCTCGCCGACCGGCGCCCGCGCCCTTTTCGAGGCACGCGGCGAAATCTTCACCGTTCCGGCCGACAAGGGCGACGCGCGCAATCTGACGAAGACGACCGGTGTCATGGAACGCGATCCGGCGTGGTCGCCGGACGGAAAGTCGATCGCTTATTTTTCCGATGAATCCGGCGAATACCAGCTCCATGTCCGCGATCAGTCAGGCAATGGCGACGTCAGGAAATTCGTCCTCGGCGACGGTAAACCCGGGTTCTTTTCGGGACCCGTCTGGTCGCCCGACAGCAAGAAGATCGCCTACAACCGGCAAGACGTTTCGTTGTGGGTGCTCGATCTCGAATCGGGCGCGAGTTCGAAGATCGATCAGAACACGTTCGGCGATTTCGGCGACGTCGTCGAGCCGACGTGGTCGCCCGACAGCAATTGGATCGGCTACGCGAAACAGATGGACAATCGCCTGCGGTCCGTCTTTCTCTACGCCGTCGACAAGAAGCAGTCGTTCCGCCTGACAGACGGTCTCGGCGACGCGCGCCATGTAACCTTCGACAAGAGCGGCAAATATCTCTATTTCACGGCGAGCACCGACATCGGCCCGACGATCAGTTTTGCCGATCTTTCGGGCATCGATCATCAGACGTCGCGGAGCGTCTACGCGATCGTCCTCCGGAACGACATTCCGTCGCCGCTCGCACCCGAAAGCGACGAGGAAAAGGTCGCACCCGAGAAGAAAGAGACCCCGGCACCGACGCCGGCCGCGAGCCCGTCTCCCGCGGCGAGCCCGTCGCCCGCTGCGAAGCCGACGCCGAAGCCTCCCGAACCGACGCGGATCGATCTTGACGGCATCGACCAGCGGATCATCTCGATCCCGCAGATCCCGAGCCGCGATTACAACGCGCTCTTCGCCGGCAAGCCGGGAACGCTCTACATCAGCGAGATCCCGAGCGGTCCGCAGACAGGCCCGTTCGGATTCACGATCCATAAGTTCGATTTCGACAAACGCAAGCTCGACGAGGTCAAGAGCGGTGTCTCGGCGTTCGCGGTATCGGCCAATGGCGAGAAGATGCTCTACCGGCAAGGGCCGATGGTCCTCATCGTTTCGACGATCATGCCCGCGCGACCCGGTGAGGGCATGGTCAAGATGTCCGACATGGAGGTCTACGTCGATCCGCGCGCCGAGTGGAAACAGATGTTCAACGACATCTGGCGCGGCGAGCGCGACTTTCTCTACGATCCGGGCACACACGGTCTGAACATCGAAAGGGCGAAGCGCCTTTACGCGCCGTACCTCGATGCCGTCGCGCACCGCGAGGATCTCAATTACCTGTTCCGCGAGATGCTGAACCAGATCGGCGTCGGGCATATGTTCATCGGCGGCGGCGACACGCCGCGCCCGAACTTCGTTCCCGGCGGACTGCTCGGAGCGGATTTCAAGGTCGAGAACGGCCGCTATCGGTTCGCGCGGGTGTTCAACGGCGAGAACTGGAATCCGCAGTTGCGCGCACCGCTGACCGCGCCGGGCGTCAACGTTAAGGCCGGCGATTACCTGCTCGCGGTCAACGGCAACGATCTGACCTCGGCGGAGAACGTCTTCAAGGTATTCGAAAGCACTGCCAACCGGCAGGTCGTGATCAAGGTCGGTCCGAGCCCGGACGGCAAGGATTCACGCGAAGTGACGGTGGTCCCTACCGCGAGCGAAAGCGGACTGCGGAACCTCGCATGGATCGAGGACAACCGCCGGATGGTCGATAAACTGAGCGGCGGAAGGCTCGCGTACGTTTACATGCCCAACACGGGCGGCCCCGGTTACCAGAGTTTCAACCGGTACTTTTTTGCGCAGACGGACAAGCAGGGAGCGCTGATCGACGAGCGCTTCAACGGCGGCGGGTTGCTCGCCGACTACGTCGTTGAGTATCTGAGCCGGCAGCAACTCGCGAAGATCGCGTTTCGCGCAGGCAAGGACTGGAACGTTCCGGCCGGCGCCATTTACGGCCCGAAGGCGATGCTCATCAATGAATCGGCAGGTTCCGGCGGCGACGCAATGCCGTGGTTCTTCAAAAAGCTGAAGGTCGGCGCGCTCGTCGGCAAACGCACGTGGGGCGGACTCGTCCGCGCATCGGGCATTCCGACCCTCATGGACGGCGGCAGCATCCGCGCGCCGAACGGAGCGGTTTACGGTTTGAACGGCGAATGGGAGGTCGAGAACGTCGGCGTCGCGCCCGATATCGAGGTCGAATTCGATCCGGCGATGTGGCGTCAGGGTCGCGATCCGCAGATCGAAAAAGCGGTCGAATGGCTGCTCGAGGAACTGCGCAAGAATCCGCCGAAGGATTACAAGCGTCCGCCGTACCCGAATTATCAAAAGGACACGGGATTGGGAAACAATTGATTAGTTGGGAGTTCCGCCTTCAGGCGGCACGTTGAGGAAAATCATGAGAAAACTGGGACTCATCTTTATCGTTGCAATCTTTGCATTTGCGGCTGCCGCGCAGTCGCCGCTGATCCTTCGCCAGCCGACGATGAACAGGACGCATATCGTCTTCACGTTCGCCGGCGATCTGTGGCGGGTCGCCCGCTCCGGAGGCAATGCCGAACGGCTCACGAGTTCGATCGGAACCGAAGCCAATCCGTCGTTTTCGCCGGACGGAAACTGGATCGCGTTCACCGGCGAATACGACGGCAATGTCGACGTTTTCGTGATGCCGGCGAACGGCGGCGAGCCGCGTCGGGTCACCTATCATCCAAGCACCGACTCCGTGATCGGCTGGACACCGGACGGCGGTTCGATCGTCTTCCTGTCGGGCCGTTCGAGCGCGATGCCGACGCCGAAGATGTTCACGATCCCGGTCAACGGCGAAGGTCTTCCGAAGGAACTTCCGTTCCCGATGGCCGGCGGGATGGCGTCGTTCTCGCCTGACGGGACAAAGGTGGCCTACATGCCGCTTGCCCCGGCATTTGCGCAGTGGAAACTCTATCGCGGCGGCCGTACGACGAAGATCTGGATCGGCAATCTCGCCGATTCGTCGGTCGAGGAGATCCCGCACATCAACGCCAACGACTACACTCCGATGTGGCTCGGCGACAAGATCTACTTCCTGTCCGATCGCAACAACAAGAATGTGACGCTCTATTCGTTCGACACGAAGACGAAGAAGGTCGCGCCTGTCATCAACAACACCGGATTCGATCTGAAGTCGGGATCGGCGGGTCCGGATGCGATCGTTTACGAGCAATTCGGATCGATCAACATCTTCGATCCGGGATCGGGCAAATCGACAAAGGTCAACATCAATGTCAACGGCGACCTCTCGCAGGTCCGCCCGCGTTACGAGCGCGTCGCGGGCCGCATTCAGAACGTCGCGTTGTCGGCGACCGGCGCCCGCGCGGTTTTCGAAGCCCGCGGCGAGATCATCAGCGTCCCGGCCGACAAGGGAAACGCACGCAATCTGACGAACACACCGGGCGTCGCCGAACGCGATCCGGCATGGTCGCCGGACGGCAAATGGATAGCTTATTTCTCGGATGAATCCGGCGAATATGCGCTGCATCTTCGCGATCAGTCGGGAATGGGCGAAGTCAAGAAGATCAGCCTCGGCAATCCGTCGTCATATTTTTATACGCCGAAGTTTTCGCCGGACAGCAAAAAGGTGCTGTTCACCGACAAGCGGCTAAACATCTGGTACGTCGATGTCGACAAGGGAACGCCGGTCAAGGTCGACACGAACCTGTTCGAGAACCCGTTCCCGGTGCTCGACCCGTCGTGGTCGCCCGACAGCAAGTGGATCGTTTACACGAAGCAGCTTCGGAATCGACTCTGCGCGGTTCACGTTTATTCGGTCGAGACGGCGAAGTCATCGCAGATCACCGACGGGATGTCGGACGCGCGTTATGCCGCCTTCGACCGCAACGGCAAGTACATCTATTTCACGGCGAGCACCGACAACGGGCAGACGACCGGCTGGCTCGACATGTCGGGTTATCCGTTCAACACGACGCGAAGCGTTTACGCGATCGTTTTGAAGAAATCCGATCCGTCGCCGCTCTCGCCCGAGAGCGACGAAGAAAAGGTCGCGGATCCAAAGGCTGAAACTCCGCAACGTCCCGGCAAACCCGAACCGGTGAGCGTCACGATCGATCTTGATCGGATCGGCCAGCGCGTCGTTTCGTTGCCGGTCGCGGCACGGAATTATGTCGCGCTCGTCGCGGGGCGCGCCGGATCGTTCTTCCTGCTCGAAAGCGTCCCGTCATCCGGAACGGGTGCGGCGCCGAACTTCGGCGCGGCGCTCCACCGATTCGACATCGACAAGCGCAAAGCCGAGAAAGTACAGGATGCGGTGACGCAGTTCGACGTTTCGGCGGATGGCAACAAGATGCTCGTCGGACAATTCCCCGGACGGTTCACGATCATGTCCACGTTCCTTCCGAACCGGCCCGGCGAGGGCGTGTTGAACGTCGGCGACATGCAGGTCAGCATCGATCCTCGCGCCGAATGGAAGCAGATGTACCGCGAGGCGTGGCGGATCCAGCGCGACTTCTTCTACGATCCCGGAATGCACGGCGTCGATATCAAAATGATGGAAGAGCGTTATCGTCCGTTTCTTGATTCGCTCGCTACGCGTGCCGATCTCAACTATCTGTTTCAGGAAATGCTCGGCAATCTCACGGTCGGCCATCACAACTCGTTCGGCGGCGATTCTCCGCAGCCGACCCGCTATCAAGTTGGATTGCTCGGCGCCGATTACTCTGTCGAGAACGGCCGCTATCGGTTTGCGAGGATCTACGACGGCGAAAACTGGAATCCGGGTACGACCGCGCCGCTGACGCAGCCGGGCGTGAACGTCAATGTCGGCGACTATTTGCTTGCCGTCAATGGGCGGAATCTGACGTCGGGTGACAACCTGTACGCCTATTTTCAGGAGACAGCCGGACGTCAGGTCGTGATCCGCGTCGGGCCGAACGCCGACGGAAAGGATGCGCGCGACGTGACGGTCGTGCCGACGGCGAGCGAAGGCGGGCTTCGGAGCCTCGCCTGGATCGAGGACAATCGCCGCAAGGTCGCCGAATTAAGCGGCGGGAAACTCGCGTACGTTTATCTTCCGAACACCGGCGGTGCGGGTTATTCAAACTTCAATCGCTACTATTTCGCGCAGATCGACCGCCAGGGTGCTGTGATCGACGAGCGTTTCAACGGCGGCGGATCGGCGGCCGATTACATGATCTCGTACATGAATCTGCCGTTGATGAATTATTGGTCGACGCGCGAGGGCGAAGATTTTACGACGCCGGCGACGGCGATCTTCGGGCCGAAGACGATGCTTATCAACGAGTATTCGAGTTCGGGCGGCGATCTTCTTCCGTGGCTGTTCCGCGAAAACAAGGTCGGAACGCTGGTCGGCATGCGGACATGGGGCGGGCTCGTCGGGATCTACAGTTACCCGGTCTTGATCGACGGTGGAACCGTCTCGGCGCCGCGCGTCGCGTTCAGGAATCTGCAGGGCGGGCTCGACGTCGAGAACAAGGGCGTCGCGCCTGATGTCGCGGTCGATCTCGATCCTGTGTTGTGGCGTCAGGGCCGCGATTCGCAGCTTGAAAAGGCGGTTCAGGTGACGATGGACGAGCTTCGCAAAAAACCGATGAAGAAACCGGTCAACGGCCCGTTTCCGAAATATCCAAAACCCTAAAAGTTGGGGAAGTTTGGGAAGTTGGGGAAGTTTGGGAAGTTTTGGAAGTTGGGGAAGTTTCGGAAGTTTGGGAAGAAGGCTGAGCGAGTGGGAGAAAAGGGGAATGGGCGAGAGGGAGAACGGGCGAAGGGGAGAGTTGATCCGCTCCCACTCTCCCCTTCACCCTTTCTCCCACCCATTCCTAAACTTCCGAACTTTTTCCTAAACTTCCAAGACTTCCCAAACTTCCTCAACTTCCTGAACTTTCAAAACTTCCAAGACTTCCCAAACTTCCTCAACTTCCTGAACTTTCAAGACTTTCAAAACTTCCCAAACTTCCCAAACTTCTAAATGTCTGATTGATCGAGCCATTTTTCCAGGCTTGACGGAGAGTACGCCTGCATTTTCTTGAGGAGTTGTTCTGGATCCGGGTCTTCGATGATGAGCTGGCGGTGTTCGCGGCGGAGGAATCCTTCGGTCACCGCTTGGTCGCAGAGCGCGAGCAGGCCGTCGTAATAACCGGAGATATTCAAGATGGCGCAGGGCTTTCGATGAAAGCCGAGTTGGGCCCAGGTCAGGATCTCGAAGAATTCCTCGAAGGTTCCGATCCCTCCGGGCATCGCGATGAACCCGTCGGCGCGTTCGGCCATCAGCGCCTTTCGTTCGTGCATCGACCCGACTACGAGAAGTTCGGTGACAGCCCGATGACCGACCTCCTTTTTCTCAAGTGATTCAGGAATTATGCCGGTCACACGGCCGCCGAGTTGCATCACTTCGTCGGCGATGATCCCCATCAGTCCGACCTTTCCGCCGCCGTAGACCAAACCGATGTTTTCCCGGACGAGGATCGCGCCGAGGCGTTTCGCGGCATCCGCGTATTCCTCGCGATAGCCGCTGTTCGAGCCGCAGAAAACGGTAATGCTGCGCATATCTGCTATTCCAGGTTTCACATTCCAAGGATTCCAGGGATTCCAAGCATTTCAGGGATTTCAAGATCCCAAGGATTCCACGGATTCCATCGCCGCTATCTTGGAATCTTGGAGTTTTGGAATTTGGAATCAGTTCTCCCGCTCCGACGGCATCACGGGCCGGTTGGCTTCCGGAGCATCCGGCGAAGTATGGAGATGAACTACCTTCCAGTCCTTGCCGATCTTCTTGAAGACGAGCGTCATCCTGCCCGAAGCGCTTTCGGGTTTTCCGTCATAATCCTGCGACTGCTTCCATTTGCAAGACACATACGCGGCCGTCGGACTCAGCACTTCAACGCGGACGCCGGTCGTCTCGAGCGTGACGTTCGTCGTCTTCGAATAAAGGCGCTCGCGGTTCGACTTCATCGTCTCCCAGCCGATCGTCGC
>JAKOSS010000143.1 GCA_029777145.1 Acidobacteriota bacterium
GACGGACGTCATCAGATGAGACTACCTAGGCGTCGCTTAGTTGGCAACTTCGCGGTTTCCTTAGCGAACTCCGTGTTCTCCGCGTGAGACGAACCGATTCTCACGCAACGACGTTCTACTTCTTCTTGAGCAAATTCGTAGTTTCCTTGGCGAACTCCGCGATCTCCGCGTGAGATGAACCGATTCTCACGCAAAGTTCGCAAAGCCCGCGGAGCTTCGACGAACTACTTCTTCGTGCGATCGATGAGGATCGTCTTGGTCACGACGCGCGGGCAAGCCTGACAGAATCCGTCGCCGTTTACTTCGAGCGTGACCGGAATGGAGTCGCCCTGAATTTCCGGATCGAGCATCATTACGACATCGCGTCCCCGATCTCTCATGTACCGCGCTCCCGCGATCGTCCAAGTGTACGATGCGTTCGGACCAAGATTTTCGGAAACGGACGCATGAAGACGGATCATCTGGCCGATCCGGATCGTTTCGGGCCCGATGATCGAGATCGCCGGACACGAACAATCGTCCGGGCAATCGCATTTGACTACTTCCACGAAGGTCGTGAACCTCGCTTTCGTTGTCGAATCGACACCGCGGATCTCGTGACGTCCGGGCGCGGCTCCGGTCAGATCCCAGATGTATTTTCCGCGAACCGTTTCGGTCAACTTCCCGAATCCGACGCTCAATCGATCGGCTTTGGGCGCTTCGAATTGAACGACCGTGTTTCCGTCGCATTCGTTTTTGGCCGAACCGTCCGTGCAACCGATGTTAAGAATTCTCTTTGACAAGCGAATCGGCAGCTCATTGACGATCGAGGCTGTCGCGCTCGCGGTTCGCGTACATTCTCGGCAAAACTCCCGCGAATCGATCTCGACGGTCGCGGTCAGTATTTGTCCGATCATCGACCGGTCGGTCTCGACCCGGATCGTTTTCGTGCCCTGTCCGAGAACGATGCGTCCGCGGTCGACCGTCCATTTCATCCCGTAGTCAACATCGCTTCCAACGACGTTCGCGGTGAAGGTTACGACCTCCGTTGCCGCCACGGTTCCGCCGCCGGTCACTGTCAGTCCCGGACAAGAACAGGACAGGCCGCAATCGCAACTGCTCACGTCGATGGCTCGCATAACCGGCGTCGAATCGATGCCTTCACCGGGCACTAGAGATGCCGTTATCGAGTACCGTCCGTCCCTGATCCAGGAAAGATCCCACGAAACAGCCGCGCCGTTGCCGATCACAGTGCCACCGGTGACGGAATACTTCACCGCAAAAGGCCGATTTTCGGGATTGAAGACCTTCACCGACACCTCAACCGGAGGATTGAGGACGGGACACGCCGTTTGCGGGGAGTCGGCGTGGCGCGGAGCGCACGGCTGAACGACCCGATCGCGGTCGAATTCGATCGAATCGATCCGGACGAGTTTCGATTTGGGAGCGTCGATAGTGACTCTGCCTTGAGCAGCTGTCACGTACCAGAATAGGTGCAAGACGACCAAGAGCGAGGATATCGTGAAGAGGAATCGCATGATTTAATGTTACTCTCGCAGTCAAGCTTCCGATGAACAGGATCCGCCGCAACGCAATCGCTTATTTTCTTCTTCAAGGCCTCGGGGTCGCGGGCTGGTGGCTGACCTTGTGGCTGAAACCCGCGTCGCGCGAGTTGTTTCGAATGAATGCCGACGAGACGACGCTTCTCGCGTTCTGGATGCCGGACCTGGCGATCATGTTCGCGGGCTCGTTGGTCGTCGCGGCGCTGATCGCGACACGCAGTTCGCTACTAATTCCGGCGATTTGGCTCGTCGTCGGAGCGACAACCTACGCGACCGTCTACTCTTTTTCGTCGGCACTGATGACCGATGCCGGCTGGCTCGGATTCGTGATGATGGCAGGCGCGACGATCCTTTCGGGGAACTTCGGGATCGCGATGACGCCGCAGCTTTCGACCGGGATGTTCCGGACATCTAAAGAAGGCGGAACGCAATGGATCCTCGTCAAGACGTTCTCGCAGATCACCGTCGTCTGGACGATGATCCTTCTCGTTTTGCCGTTGATCATCGTGCGGATCGAATCGAAGATCGGCATTCCTCAGTTCGCTTTCCCGATGCAGATCCCGCTGATGGCGATCATTTTCGTGCTTGCAAGTTCGATCGGCATTTCAGCCGCGATCGCGATGTCGAAGATCGGCCGCGGAACGCCGTTGCCGCTCGATGCCGCCCCGAAAATGGTCGTGTCCGGTGTTTACGGATTCGTCCGCAATCCGATGGCGATCTCGGGCATCGGACAGGGAATCATCGTCGGCATTATGCTGGGTTCGCCGCTCGTGATCGCTTACGCGCTGACCGGCGGCGTGATCTGGCAGCTGATCTACAGGCGGCTCGAGGAAGACGACCTTGAGGCGCGATTCGGCGCGGAATATCTCCGCTACCGAGCGACGGAAAGATGTTGGATCCCGAATTTTACGAGGTACGACACGAAATGAACGACAAGCATTTCCGAACCTGCAATCTGTGCGAAGCCATCTGCGGCGTCGAGATCGAACATGAGAACGGCACGGTTTTGGCGATTCGCGGCGACAAGAACGATCCGTTCTCGCGCGGTCACATTTGCCCGAAAGCGTTGGCGCTGAAGGAAATCTACGAATCGCCGAACCGACTGAAGAAACCCGTCAAGCGGATCGGGAACGAGTTTCACGAGATCGGCTGGGACGAGGCGCTTGCGGAATCAGCGGAACGTTTGACCGGGATCCAAAAACAATACGGCCGCGACGCCGTCGCCGTCTTTCAGGGAAATCCGTCGGTTCACAATTTCGGGACGATGCTCTCGTCGGGCGCGCTGCTCAAGGCGCTGAGGACGAAGAACAACTTCAGCGCGACGTCGGTCGATCAGTTGCCGCACCATTTTGCGGCGTGGGCGATGTTCGGACATCCCTTGCTGATCCCGATCCCGGACATCGACCGGACCGAACTCATGCTGATCTTTGGGGCAAACCCGATCGCGTCCAACGGGAGCCTGATGACCGCGCCTGACGTCGTCAACCGCCTCGAAGCGATCCGCAAGCGCGGCGGCAAGATCGTCCTGATCGATCCGCGCCGAACCGAATCGACCCGTGTCGTGGACGAACATCACTTCATCCGTCCCGGAACCGACGTCTTCGTTCTGCTCGCGATCGTCCGCACGCTGTTCGCAGAAAAATTGGCGAATCCCGGACGTCTCGCTGATTTCATGGACGGATTCGAGATTCTTGAACGGTCCATCGCGGATTTCACACCCGAACTCGCGGAATCGCGGTCGGGGATCGACGCCGGAACGATCCGAAGACTGGCCCGCGAGTTCTCCGCTTCGAAAGCCGCCGTCTGCTACGGCCGAATGGGCGTTTCGGTGCAGAAATTCGGCGGACTTTGCCAGTGGCTGGTCAACGTCATCAACATTTTGACGGGAAACTTCGACCGCGCCGGCGGAGCGATGTTCACGCGGCCCGCGCTCGATCTGCTCCAGACGGCGAAACGCGGCGAGAACATTTTCGGACGATGGCGGTCGCGCGTCCGCGGACTTCCTGAGTTCATGAGCGAACTTCCGGTCGCAGCGATGAGCGAGGAGATCGATACCGATGGCGACGGCCGCGTCCGCGCGCTCGTCACGAGTTGCGGAAATCCGGTGCTTTCGACGCCGAACGGCGCGCGGCTCGAACGGGCGTTGGCGAAACTCGAATTCATGGTTTCGATCGATATCTTCGTCAACGAGACGACGCGGCACGCGTCGATCATTTTGCCGCCGGCGACTGGACTTGAGACGTCGCATTTCGACGCCGTCTTCAATTTGCTCGCGGTGCGCAACGTCGCGAAATACTCGCCGCCGCTGTTCGCGAAGTCGCCGGATGCGCGGTTCGATTGGGAGATCATTCAGGAACTAGCGCATCGTATCGGCGAAAGTGACAAACCGTTCAAGGCCGTTCCGCCGGAGGCGAGACTCGATTTCGGGCTGAAGTTCGGACCGTACAAACTGTCGCTCGACGAAGTTGCGAAAAACCTGCACGGGATCGATCTCGGACCGCTTGAACCGTCTCTGCCCGAGCGGCTCTTGAACGAGTCAGGGCGAATCGCGCTTGCGCCGGAACCGATGATCAGCGATCTTGACCGGGCGCGAAGCGAATCATCGATCGAAGATCGGCCTTTTGTGCTCATCGGCCGACGCAACCTTCGCGACAACAATTCCTGGCTGCACTCGAGCGGGATCCTGATGAAAGGTAAGAACCGTTGCACGCTGCTGATAAATCGCGCGGACGCGGCTCGGATCGGTCTGGAAGATGGATCAACGGCGCGGGTTGAATCGAGAACCGGATCGGTCGAGATCGAGTGCGAAACGACTGACGACATCGCGCCCTGCGTTGTTTCGATCCCGCACGGATACGGACACGCGCGCGACGGTTTTCAAGGAGATGCGATCAATCCGGGAGTTTCGATAAACGACCTGACGGATGAGATGGAGATTGACGCGCTCACGGGAAACGCGGCGTTCAGCGGAGTGCGTGTGACTGTGACGGCGGCTTAGATGCCGATCACGCGTTCGACCTTTCGCAGGAATCGCGCGCGCCGCCACTCGATCCAAAGCACGAACGCGCTCCGGTAATTCTGCTCGCGGATCCGCTTGAACTCGGCGATCAGCCACGCGGCCGCAGGTTCCTCGTGGAAATGCGAAAGCTGATCGATCCAGACGTCCGCGTCGTGAAGTTCGCCGAGAAAGGTCTGCATTTCGGCGATCTGCTTTGTGAACGGCCGGAGTCTTCTTCGCCAACAGATACCGAAGAATTCCAGTGCATATCGAAGGCGCTTGGCGGCGATCCGAAGCCGATGCAGCGCCGCCGCGTCCGACGGGTTCGCCAATGCTCTGCTCAGATCGATGAACTCGGCGATCGTCTTTTTGATCGACTTTCGCCCGAAATCATCAAAGCGCACGTGATCAGATATCCTTCGAGCGGAGGGATCGAGGAACACTCCGTTGAAGCTCGCGAGCAACTCGGCGAGCATCGGTTCAGAGATGTATCGCACGATGCTCTGCTGAACCTCGGCGCGCCGCTTTCGCCGACCGTCGATCAACAAGTCGATCCATTCGCGCACTGCATCGTCACCGGCGTGATCGCGTTTCGAAAGTAATCCGTTGATAGCGACGTCGTCGTCGCGCGCCTCGCCCAAGGCGCCGGCCAGACCCTTCAGATGCAATTCCAGTCTTTCGAGCGCGGGTTTGTTGACGAGCGGTTTGAGATCGCGGAGCGCGCTGCGAAGGCGCCGTGTGGCGACACGCATCTGATGGACGTCTTCAATGTCGTCGGAGCGGATGACGGCATCGCGCAGGTCGAAGATCTGGCCGAGCCGTCCGCGAAGCAACGTGCCGGCGGCCTCGAGCGCATCTGTGGCGCAATCGATCTCAGGTTCAAAGCTCATCCATTCTGATTGCGGATCTCGTCGACGGTTTTCGGGTTCTCGAGCGCCGAAAGATCGCCGGCGTCCTCACCGAGGTAAGCGGCACGGATCACGCGTCGCATGACCTTCGCGTTTCGCGTCTTCGGAAGCGCCGACACGAAGTGGATCTTCGACGGTGCAAGCGGCTTTCCCATGTCTTTTGCGACGAGTTGTTTAAGTCCGGACTCGAGGCCATCGGAGCTCGACGCTCCGGTCAACACGCAAAACGCGACCATCGCCGTTCCTTTCATCTCGTCAGGAACGCCGATGACCGCCGCTTCGGTCACCCGATCATGCGCGACGAGAAGGCTTTCGACCTCGGCCGGCCCAACGCGTTTTCCGGCGACCTTGAGCGTATCGTCCGATCGCCCGAGGATGTACCAATGACCGTCCGCGTCCTCGATCGCCCAGTCGCCGTGTACCCAGATTCCATCGAACCGTGACCAGTAAGTGTCGATGTACCGTTGCGGCTCGTTCCAGAATCCGCGGGCCATCCCGATCCACGGTTTTCTGATCGAAAGTTCGCCGACCTTTCCGCGTTCAACGGGTTTTCCGTCGTCGCCAAGGATCACCGCATCGATTCCGGGACACGGCGCCGGGAACGAGCACGGTTTTATCGGAAGCAGCGGATTTCCCATCAAGATTCCGCCGGAGATCTCCGTCCCGCCTGAATAATTGATGATCGGGAGCTTGGAGTCGCCGACCGTCTCGAACAACCACCACCATGGCGCCGGATTCCACGGTTCGCCGGTCGACGCGAACGCCCGCAGACCCGATAGGTCGTGCTGCTTCGGAAGTTCGTCGCCCTTCGACGCAAGCGCGCGAACGAGAGTCGGCGAGATCCCGAGTATCTCAACCTTGTGCTCAGCGCAGAATTCCCACATCCGATCGGCTTCGGGAAAATCGGGCGCGCCGTCGTAGATGACGATCGTGCCGCCGTTTATGAGCGCGCCGTAGATCAGCCACGGTCCCATCATCCAGCCGATGTCGGTCACCCAAGAGATCCGTGTTCCCTTGCCGACGTCCGTTCCGAAAGCCATGTCCTGCGCGGATTTGATAGGAAATCCGCAATGCGTGTGCGCGATGCCTTTCGGTTTCCCGGTCGTCCCGGACGTGTAAAGTATGATCAGCGGATCTTCGGCGTCGGTCGTCTCGATGGCAGACAATCTCGCGAATTCGCCGGGCGAATCGAGCCGGAGCTGCTCGCCGGCACCGATGAGATCCAGATCGTAAAACTCGACATTGACGCCCGGAAGATCCCACGAGATCGATCCGGATTCGAGCCGCGTCACGATGAAAACGTTCTTGACCGTCGGCGATTCAGCGACTGCCGCCACGGCGACTTCGAACGCGTTGTAATCTTTTCCGCGCCGCGGGAATCCATCGCAGGTGAACAGTGCCTTTGCGCCGACGGCGTTGAGCCGGGACGAGATCGCGTCGACTCCGTAACCGGAAAACACCGGAACGGCTATCGCTCCGATCCGTGCGAGCGCGATCAGCGCGACGACCGTCTCGATCATCATCGGAAGGTGGATCCCGACGGCGTCGCCTTTGCCGATCCCGCGTTGTCTGAGCGCCGCCGAAACCGTCTCGATCTCTGAGAGCAATAGTCGGTACGAAACGCGTCTGACCTCGCCTTCTTCGCCTTCCCAGATCACCGCCGGCTGGTTCTTGAGCGAACCATCGGTCCA
>JAKOSS010000144.1 GCA_029777145.1 Acidobacteriota bacterium
GTATGCGACCGGAAACGTCAGCATCGGCGTTGCGAAATCGACGAGACAGCTACAGGTGACGGCCGATGCGCGAAAAAAGGATCTTTCGCCGGGTGGTGAGACGGATGTCGAGATCGTCGTCAAAGATGAAAAAGGAAGGCCTTCGGCGGAAACCGAGGTCGCGGTCGTCGCGGCCGACGAAAGCGTCCTTGCGCTGACCGAATATCATGTCGGCGATCCGACGGATTCGTTTTACACCGGCGTCTATCCGAACGTCGAGTCCGATCTGTCGCGCAAATCGGTGATCCTCGCCGACCCTTGGGAATTTCTGCCCGAGTCGGAAAGCAAGGGGCACGGCGCGGGACTCGGCTTTGGATACGGAAGCGGTTCAGGAAGCGGAAGCGGAAACGGCGACGGCGCTGGCTACGGACTGACTTCAGGTGGGATATTTGTTGACGGTTTTACCGGCGGAAAGATCCCGCGGCGCGATGCCGATTCGGTCTTCCGGCGATTGGAGATCCTGAACTCGCTGGAGCGACCGCCGAACGCCCGCGAGATCCAGATCCGCCGAAATTTCAACGCTCTCGCGCTGTTCTCGCCGTCGGTCAGGACTGACGCGGACGGCCGCGCGACGATCAAGCTGAAGCTTCCCGACAATCTCACCCGCTACCGGATAACGGCGGTCGCGGCGACCGAGTCGAACAAGTTCGGAAAGTCTGAATCGACCGTGACGGCGAGCCAGCCGCTCATGATCCGACCTTCAGCGCCGCGGTTCATGAACTTCGGCGACAAGGCGGAGATTCCCGTCGTCGTACAAAACACAACCGGCGAGACGCGTTCGGTCGATGTTGCGATCCGTTCGACGAACGCGCGGTTCGCGAACGGGGTCGGACGGCGCGTCGAGGTTCCGGCAAACGACCGTGTCGAGGTCAGATTCCCGGTCGAGACCGAGAAAGCAGGATTCGCCCGCTTCCAGATCGGCGGAACATCGGGCGAACTGGCGGACGCCGCCGAGTTCGCATTTCCGGTCCTGACGCCGGTCACCGGCGAGGCGTTTGCGACCTACGGTACGACCGATAATAACGGCGCTTTCGCGATCCCGATCGCCGCTCCGAAGGACGTCATTCCCGGATTCGGCGGACTCGAAGTGACGACGTCGTCGACGCAGCTTCAGGAACTCACGGACGCGCTCATTTATTTGCAGACGTATCCGTTCGAATGCACCGAGCAGCGATCGTCGCGGATGCTTAGCACCGCCGCTTTGCGCGACGTTCTGGCCGCATTCAACGCCAAAGGGCTTCCGCCAAAGGAAGATCTCGAAGACCGCATGAATGATGACATCGCGAAGCTCGTCAAACTTCAGCACAAGGACGGCGGCTGGAGTTACTGGCGGTCCGACGACGAAAGCGTTCCGTACGTTTCTGCCCATGTCACGCACGCGCTGTTCGAGGCGAAAATGAAGGGATTCGCCGTTCCCGAAGCGACTCTGTCAAAGGCGTCGGATTTCCTCGAAAAAGTAGTCGACCAGGCGCGTCTCGATCGGCGAAAGCGCGTCTCGATTTCGGTCGCCGCGTACGCAATCTACGTCCGCGCTCTGATGGGTGCTCGCGATCTCAAAAAGGTGAAAAAACTTATCGACGATTACGGGGTCGAACGGTTTCCGCTCGAGGCGATGGGTTGGATCCTGCCGACGCTCGCCGCGGACAAGGATTCGTCCGGCAAGGTCGATGAGATGCTCCGGATCCTGAACGGCCGCGTCACCGAAAAATCGAATGCCGCGTCTTTCGCGACCTCATACGACGAGGACGACAGATATTACGCGCTGGCGTCGAATCGGAAAACCGACGGCGTCCTGCTCGAAGCGCTTCTGAAAACGCGCCCGCCGCAGTTCGAAACGTTGCTGCCGAAGATCGCCCGCGGCCTGCTCGACGGACGCGTCCGCGGCCGCTGGTACAACACGCAGGAGAACGCCTTCGCGCTGCTTGCGCTCGATCGATACTTCAAGGCTTTCGAAAAGGAAGTCCCCGATTTTCGCGCACGGATCTGGTTCGGCGATTCGTACGCCGGCGAGCAGACGTTTCGCGGACGAACGACGGAGTCAAAGGTCTTGGAGATCCCGATGCCGAAGATTCTCGAACAGAAGGATTCGAAACTTACGGTCGACAGAAACGGAGCCGGACGCCTTTATTACCGGATCGGGATGACGTACGCGCCGCGCGAAACGCGCCAGGAAGCGGCCGATTACGGGTTCGAGGTCTCGCGCGAATACGAGGCGGTCGACGATCCTTCGGACGTCGTCCGGATTGCGGACGGAAGTTGGGAGATCCGCTCCGGTGCGCGGGTCCGCGTCAGGCTGCGAATGGTCACGACGTCGCCCCGTTATCATGTCGCGTTGGTTGACAATCTTCCGGCGGGTTTCGAGATCATCAATCCGGATCTGGTCGTCAGCGAACGCGTTCCGGCCGATCCGAAATCACGGA
>JAKOSS010000145.1 GCA_029777145.1 Acidobacteriota bacterium
CCATTCGAAACGGCTATCAAGCGGCCTTGATGGCGCCGACCGAGATTCTCGCGGAACAGCATTACCGCAACGCCGTCAGCACGTTCGAGAGTTTCGGGATCCGCACCGTTCTGCTCACCGGAAGCCTCAAGGCAGCTGACAAGCGGGCGGTGAGAGAGGCCGTGGCGAGCGGTTTCGCCCAGGCGGTGATCGGGACGCACGCAGTCATCCAGGACGGGGTCGAATTCTCGCGACTCGGTCTTGCCGTGATAGATGAGCAACATCGGTTCGGTGTCATGCAGCGCGCGGAGCTGCGCGCACGCGGCATGAATCCGGACGTTCTGGTAATGACGGCAACGCCCATTCCGAGATCGCTCGCGATGACGGTCTACGGCGATCTCGATGTCAGTGTGATCGACGAGCTGCCACCGGGCCGGACTCCGATCAAGACGGTCGTTGTCGGCGAGGACAAACGTAAAGGCGTGTACCGCGGGATCGAACGCGAACTCAACGAAGGGCGGCAGGCGTATGTCGTTTATCCGTTGATCCAGGAATCCGAACGCTCGGATCTCAAGGCGGCGACGAAGATGTTCGAGGAATTGAGGAAGGAGTTCCCGAAGTTCAGCGTCGGATTGCTGCACGGCAGGATGAAGCCGGCAGAGAAGGACGCCGCAATGTCGGAGTTTGTTGCGGGACGCATCAATATCCTCGTGTCGACGACCGTGATCGAGGTCGGCGTCGACGTCCCGAATGCGAGTCTGATGATCATCGAGCACGCCGAACGTTTCGGCCTTTCGCAATTGCACCAACTGCGCGGCCGTGTCGGACGCGGGGCGGAACAATCGTTCTGCGTACTGCTGACCGATGACAAACTGACCACCGTCGCGAAGGAACGACTCGGGATCATGGAAGAAACCACCGACGGATTCAGGATCGCGGAAAAGGACCTCGAACTGCGCGGCGAGGGTGAGATATTGGGGACGCGACAAACCGGGGTCCGGAACTTTCGGATCGCGAACCTCTTCCGCGATCTGCAGATTCTTGAGTCTGCTTCACGGGAGGCCGACGGCCTTGCGGGGAATATCGGGACTTCGGACGAAGCGCGGCGACTCGCCGAAATCGTCCGCAACGACCCGCGTTACCTGCTCGGCGGAATCGGGTAACCGTTTACCCTGACGTAAACCTTTGAAAATTAAAATTTTTTCGGTAGAATTACTTAAGTAACTGATTACTTCCGACAGTAATAATTAAGAGCAACAAAGTTCTAAAAGGGCGTACAACAAGTTCCACAGAGGCAGATCGCGTGCGTGTTCGATTCACAAGACCGACGCTTTTTGTCGCATCCCCATCTATTGACATACCGATGGGAAGGATCCGTTAGCTCTGTGGAAGGTAAAAGAAATGGACAACCAACGACGACCCCCTAACGCGCCACCGACCTTCAACCGCAACAAGAATTTCCGCAAGGGAGGAGAGCGTTCGGCTGGATACTCAAAATATCCGCCTCGTGACAACAATCGATTTCAGCCGCGGGGAGAGCGTTTTCAAAAGCCTGAGGGTCTGCAACAACGAGACGATCGATTCGGAAAGAGGCCCGGAAAGTTTCAACCCAGAAACGAGAAGTTCCAGCCGCGCGACCGTTTTGCTCCGCGAGGAAAGACTCCGCCGCCTGCTTGGAAGACCGAACCGAAGGTGAAGATCGTTTCCGAACTTCAGATCACGGACGGAAAACATCGCGGCAAGTACATCCAGACATCGACCTCGCCGCGCTACCCGATAACCCCGCGAAAGGTACGCGAAGCGGTATTCAAGATTCTTTTCAGAAAGATCAGGGCGAAGAGATTTCTAGATCTTTGCGCCGGATCGGGAATGATCGGGCTTGAGGCGATTTCGCGCGGATCGATCATCTCAACGTTCGTCGAGCGGTCGGCGAAAATGTGCGGGTTGATTCGCAAAAACCTCGAGTCGCTTGAGATAAAGATCGGGCACGGTGAGATCGTTGAGATGGAGGTTGAGCCGTTTCTTAAGAAGATGGCGAAACGCCGCCGAACGTGGGACGTTGTCTTCTTTGAAGCGCCCGCCGGCGAGAATTACGACGGCATCGTAAAGTTCCTGAGTCGCGGAACCGCAGTTGCGCCGGGTGGAACCGTCGTCA
>JAKOSS010000146.1 GCA_029777145.1 Acidobacteriota bacterium
ATATGGCTCGCGTCCTCACGCGCCGACGACGAGTCGTGAAGTTCGGATTCTTCCCGAAGCTGCGTCAGAATCTCGGAAACGCGGATTTGGACATTCGGCGATGTGTCGTGAAATGCGCCCGCGAAATCGAAGGATGCGCTCAGCTTTTCACCGAGATTCTGATTCGCCCGCGTCAGCAGGTCGTTGAATACGTTGCCCAGCAGTAAGTTGCATTCGACCGAAACGGCGGCGACCGCCGGATCATAAAAGACGTCGCCGAGTTCCCGTTTGTAGGCGCGGAGCCGATCGAAGATGTTGCTGCGGATCAGATCCTCGAAATCGACGAGCATCTCGGCTTCAAGCAGGAATTCTTCGAATCGCGCGACGGCGCCATGGACTTCATTCGTCGGGGCGGACGGCGCGAATTCTTCGCCGTCCCATTTCGTGAACAGATCGGTCAGTTCCGCGATCCGCTCAACGCGGCCGTTGCGCGCCTCGCGACGCGAATGGTTGACAGTGCTGAAGAGTCGGGTGAGGACAAGATCGAATTTGCTCAGATGTTCGAGCCGGTTTTCAGATCCGCGGTAGAAATAGGCGAGCGCGACGAACACCGCGCGGTCGAAGGATTGATTGGAAGTGTCGAAAAAGCGGCGCAGGTGATACGTCTCGATCTTGGCGTCGCGCTGTTCGAGAAGGCCGCGCCACAAGTTGAATTCCTGATCGATCGCGAACTGGATCTGAATGAACTCATCGGCTGCCGTTTCAGGCGGGAGCGCCTTCACTTTCTGGAGGTTGTTCTTGACGAACTCGATGTCGAAAAGGTTGTGGTCGGGAGAGAAAAGCCGGCGTTCGATCTCGGCGAGTATCTTTTCCGTTACCCTCAGGTTTATCGCGATGTCTCCGGCAAACTTCAGGAATTGCGCGGCAGTCCTTTTGCCGACGGCGACGGAATGATGAATTGCAACTGTCATTTGTGACCTCTGGGGCAGTTATCTCAAACGGATGGTCTGAATTTCTCCACTTTGATTCATGAAGAAGGATGGATAGAAGAAGCGGGTATCGACACGGTAAACCACGATCTGGTAGCCGGTCTTGAGGGAATTGAGCGTGGGCGAAGGCGACATCAGATACATGTAGCTGCTCTTGTACAGGCGCGATCCGACGGTTGTGCCGAAAGACTGTTTGAACGTCGCGTTGAGTTCGTTCAGACGGGCGTAGCGCCGGTTCTGCGAATAGTACATCAGTTGGTCGGTGTGCATCGTCCGGAGCGTGCCGATTGTCGCGCCGCGCTGCGCCGCTTCCCGCGCCTTGAGCATCGACGGGACTCCGATCGACGCGAGGACTCCGACGATCACGACGACCATCAGCATTTCGACAAGTGAGAACCCTTTTTGGGAGTCTGCTCTTTTCATTTCAATCGCCTCCTGGACGCCGTTGAAACCGCAAAAGTGCAAAGAATTGTCATCGCGAATGACAAAACATTGCACGTTTCGCACAACTTCAAGCGCCGCCGGGCGTGTTTTTGAAGGATTTGGGGGTTTTTACTGCTTTGCCCGGGGCCGGCGCCGGTTATCGTCGCAAAGCACGTGCCAAAGTCCGCATCCGCCTCCGGCGTGCGTCCGATTTTTTCAAGATTCCAACTTGTCAGTTACTTTCAATTTCATTAACCTTTTTGTTTGACTCGAAATCGACCTTTCGAACTGTAGATCGGAGAAATGTTTTGACGCTATTACTTGAAGGAAAACGAGCGTTTGTCAGCGGCGGAACGCGCGGGATCGGAGCGGCGGTCTGCGAGGTCTTTGCACGTGAGGGCGCTGACGTTGCGTTCAACTACCACAGCAGCGATTCGCTCGCGGACGAGGTGCGGGCGAAGATCGAATCCTTTGGCCGCCGGGCGCTGAGTTTCAAAGTGTCAGTCACGGACCGTTTCGGGATGAAGCACGTGGCGCGCGAGATCCTCGACAAATGGGGCCCGATCAACGTTCTGGTCAACAACGCCGCGGTCAACAAGGCGGATAATTTTGCGACGACGACCGATCGTTCGTGGGACTGGGTTGTCGATACGAACGTCAACAGTCTTTTTGCCGTCACCAAACCATTTTACAAGCAAATGATCCGGGAGCGCTCCGGATCGATCCTGAACATCACTTCGGTCGGCGCCATCCGGTCGTTGCCGACGTCGGTGCACTACGCGACGTCGAAGGCGGCGATGATCGGATTTACGAAATGCCTTTCGCGCGAGGCGGCGAATTTCGGGATCACCGTCAACGCCATCGCCGCCGGGATCTTCGATACCGACCTCGGACACACGCTTCCTCCGCGTTTGCTTCAGATGCACGATTTTTGGGTATCGAAAGGACGTGTCGGAAAACCGATCGAACTGGCCGAATTCGCCGCGTTCATGACCAGCGACAGGAACAGCTTCATGAACGGGGAAATCGTAATCGTGGATGGCGGTGCGGTCACCTGATCGTCGGAGCTACCGCTACCGAACTCAAGAGAAAAGAGCCGGACGGAAATGTCCGACTCTTTTTTCAATTTCACGCAAACTAGATCTTCGCCTTCCAACCGGCGATCGCCCGCTCGGCATTGGCGGTGTTCTGTTTCGCCGCCTTGCCGATCGCAACGGCCTTTTCGCCGGCCTCGACGGCTTCCTTGAACCGTCCCATCTCAGCGAGAAGCCGCGCCTTCGCCCAGAGATTCGGCATCGTCTCGCGCGAGCTGATCGCGGCGTTCAGAAGGTTGAGCGTTTCGTCGTATTTCGACGTGACCTTCTGTCCGATCACGAAGTTCGCGAGCTGGAGCGGTGTCCCCGCCATATCGCTCCGGATACCGTCGACGAGACGCGAGTTCATATCGCCGATGTCGATCGTGAAAGGCACGACCATCTTCTCCCAACGGATCTGAACGTCCGCAGTGGTCAACCCGACGTTGGCGAACATGATCGCCATCGTTTCGAACGATTCGCCGGTTGCCGGCTTCGCAGGAATGCGGAGTTGATCCTGGGCGGCGTCGTAGCTGAAGCTGCCCCACTGGTCCCAGGTTTTGTTGAACACGATCGACCATTCGCCGTTCCCGGGAATGCTGAACAGTCCGTATTTGCCTTTCGGAAGCCGTTGTCCGTTGACCAAGATGTCGCCGCTGGTTTCAAAAACGGTCGCGTTGTTCGCGCCGGTCCGCCAAACCTGACCGTTGGGGACGAGGCAGTCATATGTCGCGCCGCCTTTGGGAACGACGTCCGTCGACGTGCATCCCCAAATCGTGCGGCCCTTGGCGTTGGGGCGAAAGTACGAGATCGAGACGGTGACGTCGCCGATCACTTGTTTTACATCCTGTCGGGGACTGACCTGGATCGGAAACTGCGCAGCGGCGCCCGCTGAGACGACGAGAGTAACGACAATCGTCAAAATAAGCCTGTTCATATTCAACCCTCCAATTTCTGCTTTGCCTTATTGATAAATGTCCGAATCATTCCGGCGATGTGTTTCGTCATTTCGTTGCTGATCATGCTCTCTCCGGCGACGCCGGCGAGAAGGTGCAGATCTTTCGCGGATCGCCGGCGCAATTCAACCATCTGCAGGTAGTTAACGAGTGTCCGGCCGGCGGTGCGTTCCATGAAATCGGCCGAGTATCGCAGGAAATTCTGCGACTCTCCCGGGAGCGGCATCCACTCGATACGTTCTTCCGAATCCTCGGTCTGGGTGACCGCAAAGCGCTGCGAAAAATCGCCGACAAGCGGTACAGTGACGGCGATCCGCCAGTGGTTTATGCCCTTTGAGTCGGCGAAGATGCTTTCGACACCCGGCATCAGATCGATGAAATTTCGGACGTCCGCGAAGAATCCGCGAACGGACTCAAGGTCGGAACGTACTTCGATAGTGTCGACGCACTTGGCGCGGATGGCAAACATGCGGAAATTCGATCAAAATAGCGAAAATCGGGCGGCAACGGGATCGCGGATTCGCTGGTCCGTATCGGGAACGATTCGTTTTGGAAGATTGTAAAGATGACGACCGACGAGCGTCAAACGGAAAAAAACATTGACTGGGAAAACGACGGGAGTTTAGAATTTACTTCGGATCAACGACTTATACGTTTTCTTCCAAACAATTCCCCGGATCCACCAGGTAATTCTCTATGTCGAGCAGAATAGACGATTTGTTGCGGATGACGGTCAGTTTCGGCGCTTCGGATCTGCATTTGCGCGCCGGTGCTTTTCCGATCATTCGCGTGAACGGGGAATTGAGACCGTTGAGCGGTGTCGAGCGACTCGGTCAGGAGGAAACGCTCGAGATGGCGTTCTCGATGATGTCGAACCGCCAGAAGATGCATTTCAAGGAAGCGTACGAGGTCGACATCGGATACGGCATTTCGGGCCTCGGCCGGTTTCGCGTCAATATTTTCCAGCAGCGCAGTTCGATCGGTCTTGTGGCTCGCGTGATTTCGGACACGATCAAGAACTTCAGCGAACTCGGTCTCCCGCCAATCCTGAACAAGGTTGCCGAGGAACACCGCGGCCTTGTACTCGTGACGGGTACGACCGGTTCGGGAAAATCGACTTCGCTGGCAGCGGTCGTCGATCACATCAACCAGACGCGCAACTGTCACATCGTGACGATCGAGGATCCGATCGAATTTCTCCACAAGGACAAGAAATCTTTCATTACACAGCGCGAGGTCGACGTTGATACCCGTAATTTTGCGGAAGCCCTGCGCGGTTCGCTGCGTCAGGATCCGGATGTGATCCTCGTCGGCGAAATGCGCGACCTCGAAACGATCGAAACGGCGCTCGTCGCGGCCGAAACCGGCCATCTCGTGCTTTCGACCTTGCACACGCTGGATGCGTCGGAGACTTTGACGCGGATCATATCGGCGTTTCCGCCGTACCAGCAAAAGTCGATCAGGATCCAGATCGCGGGGCTCCTGAAGGCGGTCATTTCGCAGCGCCTGATGAAGTCGGCGCGCGGCAATTCACGGGTACCGGCGGTCGAGGTGCTGATCTCGACGCCACTCATCCGCGACTACATTCTGCACGAAGACAAGACGGCTTCGATCCGCGACGCGATCGCCGCGGGTACTTCGCAGTACGGCATGCAAACATTCGATCAGTCGCTTTTCTATCTCTATCAATCCGGACTGATCTCGCTCGAAGAGGCGTTGCACGGTTCGACGAATCCGGACGAATTCCGTTTGCGGCTTGCCGGAATCCAGAACACGTCGGCGATGGCGAAAGAGGAAATGGAACGTTCGAGCGGCGTGAATGTCATCAGCGATCTCATCACCCGGATGTAGCGGTCCCGGCGGACCTCTGCCGGCGATCCCCGAGCTCTCGCAAATCATTAGAAAATGCGGATTTGTCTTGACAGACGAAGGCGTTGAACTGTAGATTTTAACTTTGTCCGATCAAAGGTGCGAAATGGAATCTGTAGCAGAATAGATTGATCTTGATTCTCTCTTTTTTCTCATTTCCCGGATTCAATTAGACAAGTTCGATCGTCTTTCCATCAGCACCGGATATGGTTATAATTGACGAACCCGCTTCGTCCCATTATTGATGTTTGCCTGATCGGGCAAAAGCGGGGCGCGCTTTGTGTAAGCAGCTTTATCGAGAAGGAAAATAACAGAATATAAATGTCAAACGAGGTTATTAAAGAAACTGAGGAAACTCCGGCTGAGACTTCCCCGGTTTCGGAGGTTGAAACAACGACGGCGACCGCCAGTGCGGCGGATGATTCGTTCATCGAGCAAGTGTCGACTGAAGAGGATTTCGGTTCCATACTTGAAAAATTCGAACAGGATCAGGTTGTCGTTCATCCCGGTGAAGTGGTCACCGGCAAGGTTATCGGCGTTTCTGAACACGGTGTGGTCGTCGACTTCGGCTATAAGGCCGAGGGCGTTGCCCCGATCGAAGAGTTCACGGCGCCGAACGGCGAAGTCACGGTCAAAACAGGCGATGAGGTCGAAGTCGTAATTCGGAACATCCCGTCGGGCGATGCTCCGCCGGTGCTCTCGTTCAACGACGCTCAGCGACGCAAGACCTGGGAAGAGATCGAGAAGGCGTTCAAGGACGGAACTCCGGTCAACGGCGTCGTCGTGGACAAGACGAAGGGCGGACTCAACGTCGACATCAGCGGAATCGAGGCATTCATGCCCGGTTCGTTGGTCGATTCGCGTCCGGTCTCGAATCTCGACTCTTTCAAAGGGCAGGAGATCGAGGCGGTCGTCATCAAATTCAGCCGCAAGAAGAACAACATTGTCCTTTCTCGCAAAGCGCTTACCGATGAGGTCATCGGGAAGCAGAAGGCCGAAACGCTCGCGAAGATCGAACCCGGATTCGTGGTCGAAGGCGTTATCAAGAACCTTACCGACTACGGCGCTTTCGTGGATATCGGCGGAATCGACGGATTGCTTCATGTCACGGATATGTCTTGGGGACGCCTCCAAAATCCGTCTGATATGTTCAAGGTCGGCGATTCGATCCAGGTCAAGGTTCTGAAGCTCGATCGCACGAAAGAAAAGGTGTCGCTTGGTTTCAAGCAGCTGCAGCCCGACCCGTGGTCGGCTGTCGTCGAGCTCTACCCGGTCGGCGCGCGGATCAAAGGCAAGATCTCGAGTGTTACCGAGTACGGGGCGTTCGTTGAACTCGAACCCGGTGTCGAAGGACTTGTTCACGTTTCGGAGATGTCGTGGTCGAAGCGCGCGCGCAGTCCGAAGACTTTTCTCAAGTCGGGCGACGAGGTCGAAGTGCAGGTACTCGGTGTCGACACCGAAGACCGCCGCATCAGCCTCGGAATGCGCCAGCTTCAGCCGAATCCCTGGGAACATGCCGCCGCGCTTTATCGCGTTGGTACGACGGTTACCGGGAGCGTCCGCAATCTGACGGATTTTGGCGCCTTTATCGAACTCGAAGAGGGAATCGACGGCCTGGTTCATATCTCCGATATTTCGCGGTCGAAGAAGATCAAGCACCCGAAAGAGGTCCTCAAGAAGGGACAGGAAGTTCAGGCGGTTGTCACGAGCCTTGACGTCGATGCACAGAAAATGTCGCTCTCGATCAAGGAACTCGTACCGAGCGTTTGGGATTCGTTCGTCTCATCGCACCGTCCGGGCGATGTCGTACGCGGCAAGATCTCGCGTTTTGCGGGCTTCGGAATTTTCGTCGAGCTTGATGAAGATCTCGAAGGGCTGTGCCATATCTCGGAACTTTCCGACGAGCGGATCGACAATCCCGAGAAGATCTTCAGCATCGGTCAGGAGCTTGAGTTCAAGATTCTTCGGATCGAAACCGACAACCACAAGATCGGACTGTC
>JAKOSS010000147.1 GCA_029777145.1 Acidobacteriota bacterium
AATGTACTTGCCCTGATTGTTTTTGATCGTATCGTCGCGTGTTTTTTCGGCTTGTGCGCCGGCGGCGGCCTGAAGGGTTTCGGTGTAGTCGAGCGAAAGGGTGTCGAAGATGACGTCGGCGACGATCGGGTGCGAAGATCGAATGAACGACTCGCTGCAGCATGTGCATTCCTGAAAATGCAACCAGACGACGGGTGGACGCGGCTTGTTCTCGAACGCTTCGACAACTTGGGCCAGTCCTGAAAGTTCCAAACCGGCAGCGGCGGTGGCCAGTCCGCAGAAGAGCAGAAAGTCGCGCCTCGAGTATCCCTTGGCATCCATCGCCTGCCGGATCGTCGGAATTTCTTTTTGCATAGAACCTCCTGATTTCAGGAGGGCCGCTTTACGAAAGAATTACTTCCCGGAGTGTTCGTTCAAAATTACAAGTCGGCTCTCTCGCGATGACCCTACCCGAAAGAAAAACCTGAATCTTCCCAAATCAATTGAATTGAATTCCCAAAACGAAAAAGACAATTTCGGTGGGTGTGTGCGAATTTCGTTCCAAAACACTGACTGCAGCGTTTTCGGGCGTGCGATCGGTCGACGGTGCGAAATACTAAGCAGAATCGACACGCGAGGACGTGAATTTTTCCGCGCAGATTTGAAGTTTGGGAAGTTGGAAAGTCTTGGAAGTTTTGGAAGTTTGTGGGGCAAATCCTCGCCCGCTCTCCCCTTCACCCGTTCACCCGTTCCCCCGTTCCGCACTCTTTCCTCAGTTTCCCAAACTTCCCAAACCTCCCAAACTTCCCAATTTCCCAAGCTTCCCAAGCTTCCCAAACTTCCCAAACTTCCCAAACTTCCCAAACTTCCCAACTTCCCAAATTTCCCAATTTCCCAAACTTCCCAATTTCCCAAACTTCACAACTTCCCAAACTTCCCAAACTTCCCAAACTTCCCAAACTTCCCAAACTTCCCAAACTTCCCAAACTTCCCAAACTTCCCAACTTCCCAAACTTCCCAACTTCCCAAACTTCCCAACTTCCTAAACTTCCCAAACTTCCCAAACTTCACAATTTCCCAAACTTCCCAATTTCCCAAACTTCCTAAACTTCCCAAACTTCCCAAACTTCACAACTTCCCAAACTTCACAACTTCCCAAACTTCCCAAACTTCCCAAACTTCCCAAACTTTCTAAACTTTTGTTACCATTCACAACTTATGCTCGAACGCTTGAACAAGCTTATCGCCCGGGCCGGAATCGCGTCGCGGCGGGGTGCCGACGAACTGATCGCGGCCGGTGAAGTATCCGTCAACGGCGAGATCGTGACCGATCTCGGACGCAAGGCCGACCCCGAATCGGATCACATCAAGGTCGGCGGGAAACTGATCAACCCAAAGATCACAAAACACGAGAAATCGTACATCCTGTTGAACAAGCCGAAGGGATATCTGTCGAGCGCCGCCGATCCGGAAGGCCGTCCGCTCGTCGTCGATCTCGTCAAAGGCTATGGAAAACTGCATCCGGTCGGACGCCTGGACTTCAACACCGAAGGCTTGCTGATCCTCACCAACGACGGCGAGTTCACGAACCTCGTCGCGGGCTCAAAACTCATCCCGAAAGTCTACGAGGTCAAGGTCAAAGGCCTGCCCAACGCCAATGCGATCAACAAGCTGCGGCGCGGCATCAGGCTCGACGACGGATTCAAGACCGCTCCGGCGGAGATCCGCGAGCTGAAATCGACCGACAAAAACGGCTGGTACGAAGTGACGCTCTACGAGGGACACAATCAACAGATCAGGAAGATGTTCGACTCGGTCGGACACTCGGTCGTGAAGCTGCGCCGTATCGCGATCGGGAGCATCGATTACGACCGCCTTCCGATTGGCGCGTATCGTGAGCTGGACGCGGACGAGGTCGCATCGTTCTCGCGGCCGATCAAACGCAAGCCCGCCAAACCGCCGGTCGAGCCTTCGCCGAGAAAGTCGAAACCGCCCGCACGCTCAAAAAAAACGTCGTCTGCCCGTCCGAACACGACCGCGAACAAACCGCGGCGAACAGCGAGACCCAAACGTTGAACTCCGGAAGCTACCAACTTTCGATCAGCGTCCGCCGTCCGGTATCGATACTTGTCGGATCACTTGGCGAGGTCACATTCGCCGCCGGCGACTACGTCTACACGGGCAGCGCGATGCGGAACCTTGCGGCCCGCGTCGCCCGTCATCAAAAAACTTCCAAAAAACTCCGCTGGCACATCGACTATCTCCTGAACGATCCTGAGGTTTGGATCACCGACATCGGAATTTTTCCATCCGAGAACCGCGAAGAATGCGACCGCAATCTCGCCCTCATCGCCTCGGGAGCAACTGTTCCCGTCCCGCGGTTCGGTTCGTCCGACTGCCGCCGCTGCCCCGCTCATCTTGTTGCATTGCGCTTGCGCTGATCGCCCGACGAAGCGAAATCTTCGACGGAGACTCCCGAATCTTGAATTTTGACTTTTGAATCTTAGATTATGTCAGGATAATCTTTCTTTATACACACCATGAACTTTGAATTGTCAGACGAACAGTTGCAGATAAAAATGAGCGTCCGCGAGTTCGCGGAAAGTGAGATCGCGCCGCACGCGCTTGAATGGGATGAGACGCAGCACTTCCCCGACGAACTGCGGCCGAAACTCGCCGAACTCGGTCTTTTAGGCGTGATCTTTCCGGAAGAATTCGGCGGCGCCGGAATGGGATACGTTGAATACTCGACGATCATCGAGGAGCTCGGCCGCGTATGCGGAGCGGTCGGACTATCCGTGGCGGCGCATAATTCCCTGTGCTCGAACCATATCTACATGTTTGGTACGGAGTCGCAGAAACAGAAATATCTCGTGCCGCTGACGCAGGGAGAAAGCTGGGGCGCCTGGGGACTGACGGAATCGATGGCCGGCTCCGACGCTTCCGGAACGCGCACGACCGCGGTCGAAACCGACGGCGGCTGGAAGGTCAACGGCTCGAAGAATTTCATCACGCACGCGATCTCGTGCAACACTCTCGTCGCGGTCGCCGTCACCGACAAAGACAAAGGAAGCAAGGGAATCTCGGCGTTCATCTTCGACAAATCGATGGCCGGTTTCCGCCCGGACAAAAAGGAAAACAAGGTTGGGATGCGGGCCTCGGAAACGGCGTCGGTCGTTTTCGAGGACTGCTTCGTTCCATCGGGCAACTTGCTCGGAAACACGGGCGAGGGATTTCTCCAGGCGATGCAGATCCTTGACGGCGGACGCATCTCGATCGCCAGCTTGAGCGTCGGGATCGCCCAGGGCGCCTACGAAGCCGCGGTCAAATATGCGAAGGAACGCGAGCAGTTCGGCAAGCCGATCGCCGATTTTCAGGCGATCCAGTTCAAGCTTGCCGACATGGCGACGCAGATCGAATGCGCGCGCCTCCTGACGCTTCAGGCCGCCGCACTCAAGGATGCCGGAAAGAAAGTAACGAAACATTCGGCGATGGCGAAGATGTACGCTTCGGAGGTCGCCGTCCGAGTTTCCGAGGAATCGGTCCAGATCCACGGCGGCTATGGCTATACGAAAGACTATCCGGCGGAAAAATATTGGCGCGATTCGAAACTTTGCACCATCGGCGAAGGTACTAGTGAGATCCAGAGAATCGTGATCGCCAAGCATCTTCTCCGGTCGTAGATCGTGACCGGAATTGCGACGATCTTAAATCTGTGCAACATCGTTGCATTTATGAAACATACCGCATATAATCGGGTTCCCTTTTCAAACGGAATCGGGTTACAAGACATCAGGCAAATAGATTTCAAGGAGTAAATTAATGGAAACTGCAACCGCAAAGACTTACAACATCGCGACCGGAATCGCCGGCGAACTCGAGCACGAGATCCAAACGACCAAGAACTGCGTCAGCCGTTTGACTGCCGATAAATTTGACTGGCAGCCGCATGAAAAGTCGATGACGCTCGGGCGATTGGCAAACCACGTCGTCGAAATGTTCAATTGGGTCGCCGTCACCTGCAAAACGTCGCAGCTCGATTTCGCCGCCGGCGATTACAAGGCGATCGCGGCAACGAACGGCGAGGAGCTCGTCGCGGAATTGGAGCGTCTTTCGGGCGAGGCGCTGGAAGCGTTGAAATCGACATCGGACGAGGAAATGCACGAACCGTGGTCGCTGAAGAACGGCGACGTCACGTATTTCACGATGCCGAAGGTCGCGACGCTCCGGACGTTCTGTCTGAACCATATCTGGCACCATCGCGGACAGCTCACTGTCTACATGCGCCTCAACGACATCCCGGTCCCGTCGATCTACGGGCCGTCAGCCGACGAAGGCCAAATGTAATCGCATTTGGGTATTTGGATCGGGGATTTTGGAATTTGGATCTGATGAACGTACCGGTTCGGTGATCCGGTCCCAGATCAACAGGGACGCTTCGGGGCATTTGACCGTCGCGTCCCTTTCCATTTGCGGTTTCGGATTTTGCGATTTTGGATTTAGTGTTCGAACTGCACTGAATCTTGAACATTGAATTTTGAATGTGGAGTTTCGATTTGCCCGTCGCTACTGCTCCCGGTTCTGACTTTGCCGCTCCGGGAGCCGTCTTCCCGAACTTCCCGAACTTTCCAAACTTCCTCAACTTTAGGGTCCGCCCGCTGACGCAGGCGGTACTGACTTCCCAGACTTCCTCAACTTTGGGGTCCGCCCGCTGACGCAGGCGGTACTGACAATTCCCCTGTTTAAATGCGAGAATTCCCTTTCCGCCATGACACTCAGCGAATTGCTCGAAAAACTATTCCGCGGTGAGGCGCGCGCTGTCGCGCGGGCCATCTCGACGGTCGAAAATTCACTCGCCGATTCATCGGAGTTGATGAAGGCAGTCTTTCCGAGGACCGGAAACGCCGTCGTCATCGGCATCACCGGCGCGCCGGGCGCCGGAAAGTCGTCGCTCGTCGACAAACTCGCGATGTCTTACAAGGATCGCGGCGAACGCGTCGGCATCATCGCCGTCGATCCGTCGAGTCCGTTCTCGGGCGGAGCCATCCTCGGCGATCGCATCAGAATGTCGACACTCGGCCTCGACAAGAATATTTTCATTCGCTCGATGGCGACGCGCGGCAATCTCGGCGGACTTTCGCGCGCTACAGTCGACGCCGTCGCGATCCTCGACGCCGCCGGCTTTGATAAGGTCATCGTCGAAACGGTCGGAGTCGGCCAGGACGAGGTCGAGATCGTGAAAACGGCGGATGTCTCGGTCGTGGTTCTCGTTCCCGGCATGGGCGATGACATTCAGGCGATCAAGGCCGGGATCATGGAGATCGGCGATGTTTTCGTGATCAACAAGTCTGACCGCGAGGGCGTGATCCGCACGGAGAAGGAACTGCAGGCGCTGCTCGAACTCGCACACCGGCCGGACATGTGGAATCCGCCGATCGTGAAAACCGTCGCAACCGAGAACAAAGGCATCGAAGATCTCGCGGCCGCCATCGAAAGCTATTACGAGTTTCAGCGGACCGGTGACAATCTCGAGCGCAGGAAGGCGATCGCCCGTTGGCGGCTGCTTGAATTGCTTCGCGAGAAATTGCTGGCGGATGTGCTGAAACGGAACGGCGCGGAGGAAATGATCGATGAATTGGCACTTGAGATCGCCGAAAAAAAGGGCAATCCGTACAGTGCGGTGGAAAAGATAGTTCGACTTTGAGTGGTCGGTGATCGGTGGCCAGTGGTCAGAGCTCTTGCGATTCCAAACGTGCGAATCGGCCTGGCCACCGACCACTGACCACTGACCACCGACTACGATATGAAAATCAATCATCTCGGAATTGCGACAAAAGGCATCGACGAAGCGCTCAAGTTTTGGGAAGAGTCGCTGGGTCTCGAGAACGTGCACACGGAGGTCGTTGAGGACCAAAAGGTGCGCGTCGCGATGCTCCCGATCGGTGAATCACGGGTCGAATTGCTCGAGCCGACGTCCGAGGACTCGCCGATCTCAAAGTTTCTCGAAAAGCGCGGCGGCGGAATTCATCACGTCGCGGTCGAAGTCGATGACATCGAAGCGGCACTGGCAAAGTTGAAAGCAAACGGCGCGCGCCTGATCGACGAGTCTCCGAGGGTCGGAGCCGAAGGTTGTCTGGTCGCGTTTGTTCATCCCGCAGCGTCGGGCGGCGTACTCCTCGAATTGGTTCAGGAAATGCGAGACTAACGCCGATCGCGAATTGAAATCCTGAGAATATCGTTTACAATTCATCTTTTGCGAAAGCGAAACCAAAATAGTGAGGATCAAACAAGTTGAGTAGTTTAGGTAAAGCAGTTGTTTTATTGTTGGTTATTCTTGCCCTCGGCGGCAGCCTCGTCATCTGGAAAACCAAGACCGGTGGACACGGTGGCGAGTTCAGCAGCTTCTCGAAGAACGAGATGGAAACGTTGCTGAAGGGAGCCAACCCGATGGTCTTGAAGCGTTTGGCCGACGATCCGAAGCAGAAGGAACAGCAGATCGAAAATCTGAAACAACTGCTCGCGCTCGCCAGCGAAGCGCAAAAGGACAGCACGGTCAATACGATCACGATGCGCCGCGCGCTCGAGTTCATCGACGCCGCGATCTGGGCGCAGAATTACGATCAGGAGATCAATAAGGACAAAGGGCCGATGCCGTCGTTCGGATTTATCACCGAGGATCAGATCAACGCGTTCTACGGTGACGGCGAAAGTACCGGTTTCTTCGGAAACGCAACGGCTCGCCGCCGGAAAGCAGAACTCGACCAGTTCGTCGCGATCAACGTCGAGTTCATGAAGAAGGGCAACGCGACGAAGGAAGACGCCCAACCGAGCGAAGAGGATCTGAAACAGTTTCGCCAAAGCTTCGCGCAGGTGAAGATCTACGAAGAAGAAGCGAGGGAAAAGGCCAAATCCGGTGAGCTTTCGCCTGAATTCGTCGACAAGGTCGAGGTTCAGAGCAAGCTTCAGCGCGCGCAGTTCCTCGCCCGCCAGTTCCAGGAAGTCCTTGCAAAACGGACGGAAGTGACCGATGCGGACATCGACAAGTATATTGCCGAACATCCGGAATTGGCCGTCGCCACCGAGAAACGTCAGAAAGCGGAAGAAATTCTTCAGCGCGCGAAGAACGGTGAAGATTTTGCGGCTCTTGCCAAAGAGTTTTCAGACGATCCGGGAAGCAAGGACAAAGGTGGTCTGTACGAAGGAGTCGTCAAGAAACAGATGGTTCCCGAGTTCGAGAACGCTGCGTTGGCGCTCCAGCCGGGTGAGATCTCGCCGAATCTGGTCGAGACGAATTACGGCTTCCATATCATCAAGCTCGAGAAACGCGGTGAGACCAAGGACGCGGCCGGCCAGGTAACGGAAACGTACGATGTCCGCCATATCCTGATCTCGACGATGTTCAAGGATCCGGAGAATCCGATGGCGCGGGAAATGCCCGTTAAGGATTACGTCAAGCAGAAGCTTGAAACTGAAAAGGAAAAGACCGTGATGGATGAGATCGTCGCATCGAATCACGTCACGGTTGCGGATGACTTCGTGATCCCGCCGGTTTCCGACGAGCAGATCCAGGAATTGATGAAGAAGCAGATGCCGCAGCAGATGCCGGAAGGAATGGAGAATGACAGTCCCGATGCGAAAAAGACTGACACCAAGAAACCGGCTCCGAAGAAGAAATAATGTCAGTACCGCCTGCGTGAGCGGGCGGGCTTTCAGTCTTAAGGTCGTGGAATCTTGATTCCGCGACTTTTTCACTTTGACTCCGCCCGCTTCAGAGGCTGTGTCAAAACTCGTTCAGATTTTAGCATCTCGGGTTAGAATATTCCTTGTATGGGATACATCAGGGGAGTGGCGAGGGAGCAGCAGGTGATGTTTCCGGTGAGTCTGGACGAGTACATCAGCGAGGACAATCCGGTGCGGGCGGTGGCGGCATTCGTCGAGCATCTTCGGATCGGAGATTTGGGATTCG
>JAKOSS010000148.1 GCA_029777145.1 Acidobacteriota bacterium
GCCGGACTCGAATGGTGGCTGCGATGCATGCGCGACTCGCGCGCGGTGATCACGCAATTGAATCTGGTCAGCAAGTTCGTCGGACTTTGGGATTCAGATGAGGACAGCCCTGAATACGGGACGGTCACGGGCGAAAGCCTCGGGCAGATCATGGCCGATTCGGCGATCAACATGGATTACTCGGTCAAGGGTGCCGGTAATTGGGACAGCAGCTTTATCGAGGGCAAGCTCGCGATCAGTCCGGTTCTGATCGGCTATCACGAACCTGAGGTCGGCGGGTTTCACGTCAACATCATCCACAGCCTGAACCGGACTGCAACCGCCGACGTGAACGTCATGGACCCGAACGGCGGACGCTTTCGGACACGCAGCCACGGCTACCTGAACACCCGGAATTACGTTCTCGGCTGGGCGAAGTGAAGCCCGGCGGCGTCGCGTCAGAACGGCCAGAAGTTTGGGATGAAGATCGTCGCGAGAATCCAGAAAAGAACGTTCAAAGGCGTTCCGACACGCAGGAAATCGGCGAATTTGTATTGTCCCGGGGCGTAGATCAGCGTGTTCGTCTGGTATCCGACCGGCGTCATGAAGCTCGCCGAAGCGGCGAACATCACGGCGACAAGGAACGGGCGAGGGCTGACGCTCATTGCCTTCGCGGTCGAGATCGCGATCGGCGTCAGAAGCGCGGCCGTGGCGTTGTTTGACATCATCTCGGTGAAGACGAATGTCATGAAATAGAACGCCGAAAGCAACGCGACCGGCCCCCAAACGCCGACTGCGGAAATTATGGATCTTGAGATCAACGGCGCCGCGCCGCTGTTCTCCATCGCCGCCTCCAGCGTCAGAACTCCGGCCAGCAAGAAGATGATCCGCCATTCGATCGCCTGATACGCTTCGTCCATCTTCAAACATCCCGCAAGAACCAGGAGGATCGCGCCGATCACCGCCGCCACGACGATCGGAGCAATGTTCGTGCTCGCGGCAACGATCACGCCGGTGACGATCACAAGCGCCGGGATCAGTTTGCTTTTCCGGTAGACGGGCTGTTCGATCTCGGAAATGATCACGAACGACGGATTCTGCCTGAGCATCCGAAAACGGTCGGTCTTGACCTCGATAAGAAGCGCGTCGCCGGCGTCAAACTTTGTATCTGCGATCTTATCGCGCATGAGCTTGCCGCGGTGTCTCAGCGCGAGCACGTTCGCCCCGAAAGTTTCGCGAAACTGAACGTCTTCAAGCGATTTTCCGACAAACGCGGAATTCGGCGCGATCACCGCTTCGACCAGTTTCGTTTCACCGGTGACGACGTCCTCGTCTCGCCATTTGAATTGCGATTTGAAGAGTACGCCCTCGCGTTCCTGGATCTTTTTGAACTTGTCGAGATCGCAACGGACGCGAAGGACGTCGCCGATGCCGAGGATGAAGTCCGGAGACGGCACCCGGATCATTTCCTCTCCCCGCTGGATCTCGATGATCCGCAGATCGATGTCTTTCACCAAAGGCGCGTCCCTGATCGCATGCCCGGCGGATGCCGAATCGCTGAGCAAAACAACTTCGGCAATGTATTCCTGCAGACTGAAGCTCTCGATGAGATCGCCTTCCGCGCGCCGGTCGGGAATCAAACGGATGCCGATGAGCAGCATGTACAACGATCCGACGCCGAACATGATCAATCCGAGCGGCGCGATCTCAAACATCGAGAACGCAGGCTGTCCCTGCTCCTCGGCGATGGAACTGACGAGAATGTTCGTCGAGGTTCCGATCAGCGTGCAGACACCGCCGAACATCGACGCGAAGGACATCGGCATCAGCAGTTTCGACGCGCTTGCTTTTGTCTCCTTCGCGACACCCAGCAAGACCGGTATGAAGACCGCGACAACGGGCGTGTTGTTGACGAACGCCGAAAAGAACCCGACGGCGACCATCACCGTTATGAGACCCAGCCAGTAGCTCCGTTTGAATATGTCCGAGGTTATCTTTCCGAGGTAATTGACGGCGCCCGTCTTGAATAGTCCCGCGCTGAGGACGAACATTGCACCGACCGTGACCGTCGCCTTGTTGCTGAATCCGGCGATCCCTTCTTCCGGTGAGATGATCCCGAAGATCAGCAACGACGCCATGATCAGCAGGGCGATGACGTCGACCGAGAGCCTCTCGGTCGCGAAAAGGATCGCGGCACAAACCGCAACGACGAATACCAAAATGATCTCAACGGTCATATTTCAACCAATCGTTCAGATCCGCCTGAGTCCCGACGGATCGCGGCGGAGCCAGTTTTCGGACGGATACCTTGCGTTCGGATCGATCGTGTGGACGGTGTAGGCATGCCGCGAGCGGCCGCTCGTGTTCGGCAGACTGTAGTGCGGCAAGAGGCCGTCGAGGACGATACAGGTTCCCTGTTTCACTTCGAGCGGA
>JAKOSS010000149.1 GCA_029777145.1 Acidobacteriota bacterium
CGGACGGCATCGGCGAGATCGCCCGATCCCTTTGATTCACCGCCCGAATTGATCAGCCCGGCGCGTCCCATGAAGCAATTGGCGACCTGGTAACGGACGAGGTCGATCGGATTGTCGCTTGTCAGATCCGAATAAACCTTCGGGTTCGTCTTGCCGTAGCTGCTTTCCATGTTGAGAACGTTGTAGCCGCCGTTGCGCTCGGGCAGTTTCTGTTTGATGATGTCCGCCTGGATCGTGACGCCGAGATGGTTCGCCTGGCCGGTCAGATCGGCCGCGGTGTGCATGTCGCCGTCGGCCGTCTTGAACCGCGGATTGCGGAGATAGCACCAGAGAATCGTCGCCATTCCGAGTTCGTGCGCGTAGGCGAACGCTTCGGCGATCTCGACGATCTGCCGGCCCGATTCCTCGGATCCGAAATAAACAGTTGCGCCAACCGCGACCGCACCCATGTTCCTCGCTTCCTCGATCGTGCCGAAAAGGATCTGATCGAACTTGTTCGGATACGTCAGCAGTTCGTTGTGATTGATCTTCACGATGAAGGGGATCTTGTGCGCATAACGCCGCGCGACGGAACCGAGAACTCCGTACGTCGAGGCGACCGCGTTGCACCCGCCCTCGATCGCCAGTTCGACGATGTTGCGCGGATCGAAAAGCTTCGGGTTCGGCGCGAAGCTCGCGCCGGCACTGTGTTCGATACCCTGATCGACCGGAAGGATCGAGAGATATCCGCTTCCGCGCAGACGGCCGTTGTCGAACAACGTCTGAAGCGAACGCAACACTTGCGGACTGCGGTCCGAATCGAGCCACACGCGGTCGATGAAATCGCCGCCGGGAAGATTGAGATGATCCTTCGCGATCTTCGGTGATGAAAAGCCCAACAGCGCCTCGGAGTCGGCGCCCAAAAGTTCTTGAATCTTACTGTAATCGACAGCCATCAGTTGCTCCTGAAAAAAAGGAATTAATTAGATTTTTTGTGAAAAATTCGCCTGATTATATCATAAAAATAAGTGTTGCCGAACGTCTCGCCGCTATTGTATGATTGCGTCATAATTCGCACGTTATCAATGCTGCACGCCCCTGCCGGCAGCAGCCGATCGGTATAGTCTCAGAGTCTTCAACATCGAGGTAAAAAAAATGCCCAATCCGTCCAAAATGCGAGCAATTTTCGCAGCTTTTTTCGTGTTCTCGCTCCTTTCGATCTCGGCTTACGCTCAAGACAAGAATGCCTGGCGCGAGGTCAGCCAGGAAGAGCTTCAAATGAAGGCGCCGAAGGTCGACGCAGATGCCGACGCCGAGGCGATCTTCTGGGAGGTAAGGATCGACGATTCGTCGGAAGACGATCTGTCCCAATACAACTATGTCCGCGTCAAGATCTTTACCGAGCGCGGACGTGAACGATTCAGCAAGTTCGACATTCCGTTCACGAAAGGGATCAAGATCAAGGATCTGGCCGCCCGTGTGATCAAGCCGGACGGAACCATCACGGAGATCACGGAAAAGGACATTTTCGAGCGCGATATCATCAAGGCCGACGGTATCAAGATCAAATCAAAGTCGTTCGCCGTCCCGAACATCGATCCGGGCGTGATCGTCGAATACCGTTATCGGGAGGTCACGGAAGATGCCGGAGCGGTCGGGATGCGGCTCGAATTTCAGAAGGATATTCCCGTTCAGACGCTTTCCTATTACTACAAGCCCTATACCAAGAACGAGCCGAACGTGCGGTCGTTCAATTTCGACGACACCGATTTCGTCAAAGATGCGAAGGGATATTACCTCGCACAGCGGAAGAACATTCCGGCCTTCAAGGAAGAGCCGCGGATGCCGCCCGAGGGAACCGTTCGGCCGTGGATGATCATTCAGGCGCTGCGGGTGAGCATCACCAATGTTTCAGCGTCGGGTGCGTATTCGATCGCGATCAAGAATCCGAAAAATCCGGCGTCGTTTTGGGGCGGTGTCGCGGCCGAGCGCGTCAGCAGCACCCAGACGATGACCAAGCAGAACAAGAACATCGCGAAGTTTACGAGTGATCTGACAAGCGCTGCTACGACTGAGGACGACAAACTCCGAAAGATCTACGAATTCGCGCAAACACAGATTCGGAACACAACGTTCGATTCGACGATCACCGACGATGACCGCAAGAAACTCCCGAAGATCAAAGAGATCGAGGATGTCCTCAAGAGCCGGACGGCGTCGGCCGGAGCGATCGATCTGCTCTTCGGGGCGATGGTAAGTTCGCTCGGTTTCGAGACCAGAATCGCCTACTCGGGCAATCGGAACAAGATGTTCTTTACGCCGGAACAGACCGTCGAATCGTTTGTCCACCGTGCCGGAATCGCCGTCAGAGTCGGGAACGCCTGGAAGTTCTTTGATCCCGGAACGCCGTTCCTGCCATACGGAATGATGTCTTGGTTTGAGGAAGATACGTGGGCGCTGATCGTCGGCGAGAAACAATACGGTTGGGAAAAGATTCCGCTGACCGATCATTCGACGTCGGTCGCGAAACGCAACGGCAAGTTCAAATTGTCGGAAGACGGCGCGCTCGAGGGCGATGTCCGCATCGAGTATTTCGGGCAATCTGCAATGCGGCGAAGAATGGACATGTACGAAGACTCGCCGTCAAAGCGTGAGGAAGACGCGATCCAGGA
>JAKOSS010000013.1 GCA_029777145.1 Acidobacteriota bacterium
AACAACCGCGGGCCCGGATGATTGCGTCCGTCGGTCACTTGACACCGAAACCGTCTTTATAGATGCGCTCCAGTCGGAAATTCCAATTCCCAGATCCCGCAATGAGTCCGCCCCATTCGCCGCCTGAAGGCGGAACTCCAAACAGTTCGCGCTTTGCGCTCATGCAAGCGGGACGCTTGCGCTCCAGTCGGATCCTAAATTCGTCGATTCCAAATCAGATATCTCAGATATCTCAGATTTCAAATCTGAAATTTCAAAATAAATCCCAAATCCCAATTCCAAATCCCAAATCCCAATTCCCAAATCCGCAATGCGAAATCACAACTCCCGAATCTACGAGCCGAAATACCGCAATAATCCGACCACGACTCCCTGGACGGTGACCCGTTCCGCATCGACGACGATCGTTTCATACCGGCTGTTGGCCGGGATCAGGTGAACCTTGTCGCCGACGACCTTGAATGTCTTCACCGTCGCGTCCCGTCCGTCCACGAGCGCGACGACGATGTCGCCGTTGTTCGCCGTCGGCGCCGCGCGGACGACGATCCGGTCGCCCTCGAGGATCTTTTCGTCGATCATGCTGTCGCCGATGACGCGCAGTGCAAAGTGATCGCTTCCCGGCCGGAGCATATCGCGCGGAGCGTTCAGATATTCCGGCACGAGCACCGCCTCGATCGGGTTACCGGCGGCGACCAGACCGAGCAGCGGGATCTGCGTCGTCGATTCCGAAGCGTCCGCGTCGTATTCGCCGGCAAGCTCGATTCCGCGCCAGCCTTTTCGCCGCCTGATGTAACCCTCCGCCTCGAGCACGTCGAGATTCCGGTAAAGCGCTGATTTGGAGTTCAGCCCAAGCGCCTTCGTCATCTCGTCGACCGTCGGCGATTCGCCGTGGCGTTCGATCGTTTCCTTGATGAACTTGTAAAGTTGCTTTTCTCTCATCTTGGACCAAAATGGACTGTTTTGGAACATTTTGGAATATATCAGGAAAATTTGGGGAAATCAAGCCTTGCCCTCGGGATTTTTCGGAACTAACATAGACCGCATGCAGCCGCTCGCAGACAGGATCCGACCCGCGACGCTCGACGACTTTGTCGGCCAGCAACACCTCGTCGGCGCAGATATGCCGTTGCGCCGCGCGATCGAGCAACAGCACCTCTTCTCGTTCGTGCTGTGGGGCGGGCCCGGCACCGGAAAGACGTCGCTCGCCCGCATCTACGCCCACGCGCTCGACGCTGAATTCCACGAACTCTCGGCCGTTTCGGCGGGCAAGGACGCGATCCGCAAGATCGTCGACACGCCGTCGGATCGGCCGCGCGTGCTTTTCCTCGACGAGATCCACCGGTTCAACAAGGCGCAGCAGGATTTTCTTTTGCCGTACGTCGAAAACGGCGTCTTAACGCTGATCGGCGCGACGACCGAGAATCCGAGCTTTGAGGTCATCGCCGCGCTGCTCTCGCGGATGCGCGTCTTCGTCCTCAAGGAACACGGCACGGCGGAGATGCGGCAGATCATCGCCAGAACCGGTGTCGGCATGGACGACGAGGCCCGCGAATGGCTCGTCGAAATGGCCAACGGCGATGCGCGGCAGGCGGTGACGATGATCGAAAACACGATCCAACTCTACGATCACGTCACGGTCGAAACTCTCAAACAGGCGGCGCAATCCTATCTCCGCTACGACAAGAAGGGCGAAGAGCACTACAACACGATCAGCGCGTTCATCAAGTCAATGCGCGCCAGCCAGGCGGACGCCGCGATGTATTACCTCGCGCGGATGATCGAGTCGGGCGAGGACCCGAAGTTCATCGCGCGGCGGATGGTGATCTTCGCCTCGGAAGACATCGGGCTCGCGGTGCCGACCGCGCTCGTCGTCGCCAACGCCGTGTTCCGCGCGGTCGAGACGGTCGGATTGCCCGAAGCGGCGATCAACCTCGCGCACGGAGTCGCGTATCTCGCCAACTGCAAAAAGGACCGCAGTGCGTACAACGCACTCCGCGAGGCCGCTGAAGATGTGAAGAAATTTGGCAACCTGCCGATTCCGCTCCAGATACGCAACGCGCCGACGAAGTTGATGAAGGAACTCAAATACGGTGAGAATTACGATCCTTACACCGACGAAAGCCTGCTGCCGGAGAAACTCAAGGGAAAGAAGTACCTAAAGTGATTTGGGAATTGGGATTTGGGAATGCGGATTCGGATTCAAGATCCAAGGAATTCAAAATTCAAGAGATAGCCGATGTAAGCTTCGCGACTTGGCGCCTTTGCGGGAAAACAATCGTGAGAACGTTCCGAGCAGTATTCCAGACAGATATTCGGATTTGGGGGATTCAAAATTCAAATGATCCAAAATTCAATGTTCCGTCATTGGAATTTGGAACAGCAATTCAGGGATTTGGATTTTACGAAAAGGCCGCCTGAAGGCGGAACTCCGAACAACATCAGCGAACGAAATCCGCAATCCGAAATCCGAATTCCCAAATGCGATGTCCTTTTTCTTGATCGTCGTTCGTCATATTGTCGGAACCGCCCGGACGGCGGACCGAAATCAAGAAATATAGGAGAAATAACGAGATGCCTGATTACCTGTTGATACTTCATGAATCCCCGACCGGGGCGATGGAAATGTCGCCCGCCGAGATCGAGAAGATCATTCTCGAATACAAATCCTGGAGCCGGAGCGTCGCCGAAGCGGGAAAACTCGCCGGCGGACAGAAGCTCCGCGACGAAGGCGGCCGCATGCTGACGAACACGAACGGTGATTTTCGAGTGACGGACGGTCCGTTCGCCGAAGCCAAAGAGGTCATCGGCGGCTTTTTCATGATCAAGGCGGCCGATTACGACGAGGCCGTCGAGATCTCGAGAACCTGTCCGCATCTGACCTACGGAGGACGAATTGAGCTCCGCGAAGTCGAACCCACACCATGATCCGGTCGCGAACGAATCGGTCGATCATCTTTTCCGGCGCAGTTCGGGGAAGATGACGGCCATTCTGGCGCATTCGTTCGGGCTCGGGAAGATCGATCTCATCGAGGACGCGATCCAGGATTCGATGATCAAAGCGCTCAAGGTCTGGCCATTTCACGGCGTTCCCGAAAAACCCGAGGCGTGGCTCATCAAAGTCGCCCGCAATGCGCTGATCGATCGGCTCCGGCGCGACATCCGATCGGCGGAAATCGAAGATCTCGGACTTGTTTCCGACGAAACGATCGAGATCAGATTTGCCGACGAACTCGACGAAGACGTGGTGCGGATGATGTTCGCGTGCTGCGATCCGCGGATCTCACCCGACTCGCGCGTCGCGCTCACACTGCGGGAAATAGGCGGCTTCTCGGTCAACGAGATCGCGGCCGCATTTTTGGCCAAACCGGAAGCGATCGCAAAACTATTGACGCGCGCCAAGAGCCGTCTGCGCGGGACCCGGCTCGAAATACCGTCGCCGGTTGAGATTCCGGAACGGCTCGAATCGGTCCTGAAGTCCGTTTATCTCATGTTCAACGAAGGTTACAGCACCACGCATGGAGAACTGCCGATCCGCAATGACCTGTGCTTCGAGGCGATCAGGCTTGCCGGAATTCTCGTGAATCACCCGATCACGGGAGTACCGAGATCGCATGCGTTGCTCGCGCTCTTTCTGCTGCAGACCGCTCGATCGCCATCGAGATTTGATGAGAACGGCGACGTGCTGCGACTCGAAGAACAGGACCGAACGCGTTGGGATCGGCGACTCATGGCCGCCGGATTGCGGCAACTTGCGAGATCGGCATCCGGTGATCAGCTGTCCGAATATCACATCGAGGCCGAGATCGCGTCGATTCACACCGTCAGCCCGTCATTCGCGGAAACCGACTGGGACCGACTCGTCGAATGCTACGATCGCCTCCTCGAACTGCGGCCGTCTTCGATCGTCGCTCTGAACCGGGCGATCGCGATCTGGAAGGTGCGCGGCCCGCGGGCAGCGATCGCCGAGATCGAACAGCTCCACATTTCGCTCGCGGATTATCCGCATTTCCACATAACCTCGGGTGAACTTGAACTCGAGATCGGGGAGAGAGACCGTGCCGAACGATCGTTCGCGCGGGCGATGGAACTATGCCGGACAACCGCAATGTATCGATTCTTGCGGCGGAGGCTCGAAGAAGAAATCAATTGACAAGGCGCGTATATTGGTATACTTTTGCCCAGTTCAGCCCACAATCAGCCGTTCTGAAGTTCGATCTCTGGATTCAAGGAGGATTCGAAATGATTACCCGACTTTTGGTCGCCGCCGTTGCGGGCGGTGTCGCAATGTTCGTATTCGGCTTTTTGATCTACGGACTCGTGCTCGATCCGTTGCTCATGCGTCCCAATATGTTCACCTATACCGGTTTGATGAACGATCCGCCGGGGTTCGTCCCGCTTGCCTTGGGAAACTTCGTGTCCGGTTTCTTGCTGGCCTATATCTTTGAGAAATGGGCGGGGATCAGGACATTCATCACCGGAATGCAGGCCGGCGCGATCATCTGGTTCTTGTTCGCCCTGAGCATGCAATTGATGTTCATGGCGTTCATGAACCTGCACAAGAACTTTATTCCGCCGCTCTCGGATGTCGTCGGCTCGACGGTGCTCGGTGGGATCGCCGGCGGCGTTGTCGGATATGTTCTCGGCCTGATGAACAAATCGGCGGCAACGGAATAAGGCGAATTGGTCCGAGATCTTGTAAAGAATCCGCGGCGTTTGCGGGAAGGTGGAAGTCTGCGAAATATGAAGAACTTCAAATTCTGGACGAAAGTCTCTGCGGTTTTCATGCTGCTGACCGGGATCTTTCATTCGATCAGCCTTTTCGTCAGCAGTGCGCCGCGCAATGAGACGGAGAGACAGTTGGACGATCTGGTAACGAACTATCGGATCGATGCCGGCGCGGGTTTTCATCCGAGCTATTCGAACCTGTTCACTGCGCTCAGTTCGTGCTTTACGCTCCTCTGCTTGTTGGGCGGAATCACGCTTTTCTATCTTTTGCGGAAACGGACCGCCGACGAGACGGTCGCGGGCATTATCAACATCAATCTCGTCATTTTCGGGATCTGTTTTGCGATGATGGGCTATTTCACGTTTCTGCCGCCGATCGTCTGCACGGCGCTGATCTTCGTATCATTGCTGGCGGCACGGTTTACGGTTCCTTCTAACCGGTAAACAGCGTCGAGGAATCGGCGAAGCAGAGTCGGTTTCCGAACGGATCGACCGCATAGAAACTGAGTTCGCCCCATGGCCGGCGAACGATCGCTCCGCCCGGTTCGCCGTGGATCGATTCAGTAGAAAGACAGCCGAGCGACGAGGCCCGTTCAAATACGGCATCGAGGTCATCGACCGCGAAATAGACGATCTCCGAAAGCGGCGGTTTGCCGGATTGAACCAGTGCGACGATCACGCCGCCGCAGTCGAAGTAGGAACGTACGCCGCGGACATCGCGACCGGCAACGCCGAGAAGGGTTTCGTAGAATTGCGCGGCGGCGTTGATGTCGCTGACAGGAACGGCGATCCGGAAAAGCTTCATCATGTTCAACTCGAGAATTGACGAAGATGATGATCGATATGTTTGTACTGGGTCACGCCCCATTCGCGTCCCGTCAATCGACCGAAGAAGCCGTGAATGTTGCCGTCGACGCCGTGTTCGCCGAGCTCGTGGAAATCGACCACGAGCTTTCTCAGGCGGGCTCTCGTCGGTTCGAACTCGGGGTCGTCCTTGATGATGAAATCAGGTCCGGTCGGCGCGCTTTTCGGGAACGGCTTCTCGCCAATAAAGTCGTTCCTGAACATCCAGCCGATCAGTTTGCCGAGCATTCTTTGCGGTTGCGGGTTGATTCCGGCGGCCATTTCGAGCGCCCTCGCGGTGTGTTCGAGCATTTGCGAATGGGACATTTTTCCCCACTGGCGCTCGGCGTCGGCGCTGAACGCGTCGAGCCGCGAAAGGATCTCGTTGTAGCCATCGTCTTCGAAAATGGATTTCATGGGCGTCGTGTTCCTTTGAAAAATTTGATTAGAAAACTACGCGAAATCGTCAATTCTGTAAAGCGAAAGAAATTTGCGGCAGGCGCAAACTGGTATAACATGAGGGCGCTCCAGACAAACGCATACACGGAGGATTTCCGATGGTAAGAAACATTCTCGCCGTGATAATCGGATACGTCGGCTATTTCATACTGGTCTTCGTCACCTTTTCGGCGCTCTATCTCGTCCTCGGTCCCGAACAAACGTTTGTGCCGGGCAAATTCGACGTGACGATGACGTGGGTCGTTCCGAGCGTCGCATTAATGATCGTTTGCGGGATCGCCGGCGGGTTCGTTGCCGCGATGGTCGGCACCGATTCCCGCGTCGGAATGGGACTTGCGATCACCATCTTGGTTCTCGGGATCGCGATGACATTGCCGGACATGCTCGCCGCGCCGCCGACAGGTGCGCGTGATCCCAACCTGGGCAATTGGGACGCGATGCTCCAGGCGCGAACGCCGCTCTGGGTCCTGATCGCGAATCCCGTGGTTGCCGCCCTCGGAGCGTTGATCGGCTCGAGCCTGCGCCGGAAATAATATGGAGATCACGAAACTGAGGGAGTTCTGCCTGTCTTTGCCCGGCGCGGACGAGGACGTCAAATGGGGGAATGACCTGTGCTTCATCGTCGGCGGGAAAATGTTTTGCGTTACGGGCTTCGAACCGGGCTCCGGAATCACGATCAAGGTATCGGACGAAGAGTTTGAAACGATGTGCGAATTGCCCGGCGTCGCTCCGGCGCATTACGTCGGGCGCTACAAATGGGTCACGGTATCGGACCGAAAACGGTTCAGTGACGAAGATTGGAAGCGCTTGATCGGCCGGAGTTACGAATTGATCGCGGCGAAACTGCCAAAGAAGCTTCGTCCGTCGGTCGACTGAACCGACTCTTTTCGACAAATGATTTTGGAAACTTACATCCCGGGTCCGCCGCTCGACCGATTCGTCGAATTCATGATCTTTCATGAGTCGTACAATCCCGGCCACAACTGGGAGCGGTTTCTGCCCGACGGGAACGTCGAACTCGTCATCGACCTTCACGACGAACCCAAATTCATCTTTGACAACGATTCGCTGACCGAGGTCCAGGCGTGCCGGAAGATGTGGTTTTCCGGGTTGCGAACGGCGCCGATAACGATCCCGACCGGCGGCGATGCGTCGATGATGGTGATCAACTTCAAGCGCGGGATGGCGTATCCGTTCCTGCCGTTTCCGATGACGGAGATCGCGGACCGGGTCGTCGACGTCGGACTCGTTTGGGGCGACGCGTTCGGCGAATTGCGCGAAAAGGTGATCGAGCACCGGCTTTCGCGTGAGAAGTTCTTATCGGCCGAAGCCTTTCTCGTCCGGTTTCTGAGGTCGAACATCGGACTGAACCCGTGCGTCGAATACGCCATCACAACGATCGCGCGTGCGCCGCATCAGGCGTCGATGCAATCGCTGAGCGCAAAGATCGGCTACTCGCAGAAACATTTCATTTCGATGTTCAAGCGACATGTCGGTGTCACGCCGAAGCGTTACATGAAGTTGATGAGGTTTCAACGTGCCGTGAATCTGATCGAGGCAGCTCCCGTACAAAATTGGACCGATCTTTCGCTCGAATGCGGGTTCTTCGACCAGTCGCACCTGATCAACGATTTCAAGTCATTCTCGGGGTTCACGCCCGAAGACTACGTGCGACGGCGCGGCGATTTTCTGAACTATGTTCCCGTGGGATAGGCGCACGTAAAATTCTTCCAATCAAAAAACGGAGATACGCGACATAATGAACCGCAAACTGATTGTCCCGATCCTGATCTTGCTCTCGCTCGCCGGTCCGGCGTTCGCCCAGAATAATGCGGCGAACGACCTCGGGACGGCCCGAAAGATCCTCGCCGGCGACTGGAAGGTCAACGGCAAAGACATCTACGAATCGTGGTCGGCCGACGGGCAGAGTTTCTTCGGCCGCGGCTTTCGGCTTAAAGAAGGCGCAGAAGTCGTGACCGAGCGACTTGAGATCCGCGAGATCGAAGGCGCCGTTTATTATCTCGCGACGGTCGCGGACCAGAACAACGGCGCGACGATCCGGTTCAAACTGACGGAATCGACCGAAAACAGGATCCGGTTTGAAAATCCGGAGCACGATTTTCCAAAGAAGCTGATCTATACGAAGACGGGTACCGACGAACTGACGGTAAACGTGCTCGGCGCCGGCGATAAGGGATTCACTTTGGTGATGTCGCGGCTGAAAGCGGTGAAGAAGCCGGAGTGAAACCAATCAGAATCGAAAGCGTAGTATCTGAAAAACATGTACGATCCGGTTCTTGAACAACGCGTGGCAGCGCGACTCGAAGCCTCAGGTGCCGCTTTTGAAACGAAGCGCATGTTCGGCGGGATCTGCTTTCTCGTCGATGACAAGATGTGCGTCGGGATCGTCGACGATGCGCTGATGGTCCGATTCGATCCGGCGCAGAACGACGAGATCATGGCACGCGACGACGTGCGCGAGATGGATTTTACGAAGCGCACGATGCGCGGATTCGCGTTCGTCGACGGCGAGCATATCGACAACGACGGCCGGCTCTCGTACTGGATCGAACTCGCGCTCGAATACAATCCGCGGGCGAAGCGGTCTTCAAAAAAGGAGAAGAAACAAAATGGATGAAGGAAATCAGGGAATGCCGAAACACGGTCAGTTCTGTTGGACCGAGATCGCGGTCGCAGATCTTGAGACGGCGCGGAAGTTTTTCGCGAACGTCTTAGGCTGGCACATGCACGAGAGCCACGATCCGAACCCGGCAATGGAATATCAGGAATACAGCTCCGACGGCGGCTATCCGATGGGCGGAATGTATCAGATCGATCCGAAATTTTTTGGCGGCAATCCGCCTCCGCCGCATTTCTTGAATTACATCGCGGTCGACGACGTCGACGCGACGGCAACGAGAGCCGTTGAACTCGGGGCGAAGATCATCAACGGGCCGATGGACATTCCGAACGTCGGCCGATTTGCGGTGATTCAGGATCCGGTCGGTGCGATGTTCGCCGCAATCACTTTGAACGCAGGAGGGGCAAATGGCTGATTTCAATCCGGGAAAATACGGCACGCCATGCTGGTACGAGCTGACGTCAGCAAACATAGACGCGGTGAAGGACTTCTACAAGGAACTCTTCGGTTGGCAGCTCGAACAAAGCGCACTCTCGCCAGTTCCATATGACGAGATCCATCTCGACGGTCGCGCGTTCGGCGGCATGATGAAGATCGACGAGAACTGGGGACCCGACTGGGACAAGATCCCGGCTCACTGGATGACGTACATCAGCGTCGAGGACTGCGACGCGACCGTTGAAGCGATCAAGGCGAACGACGGCACCGTCTGCGTTCCGCCGTTTGATATTCCGAACATCGGAAGGATGTCGGTCTGCAGTGAACCGTCCGGAGCAACGTTCACAGTTATCCGTTTCGTGTCACCCGAGGCGTAGAAATATGGACAAGAATACCAATGCAATTAATTGGTTCGAGATCCCGGCGACGGATATCCAACGCGCGAAGACGTTCTACGAGACGATCTTTCAGATCGAAATGCAGGCAACGCCGCTTCCGATGCTCTTTACGTTTCCATACGAACCCGGAAGCGGAAAAGCGAGCGGCGGAATCATGCAGCACGAGATGTATGTTCCGTCAGAGACGGGCGTCACGATCTACCTGAACGCCAATCCGAACATTCAGTCGGTGATCGACCGTATCGAGCCGGCCGGCGGCCAGATCATCATTCCGAAGACGATGATCAGCCCCGAGATCGGATATATGTGCTTTTTCCGCGATACGGAAGGCAACCGTCTGGCGCTGATGGCGCAGGGGTGACGATATGATCAAAGCAAAGAACGCGGACGAGTTCTTCGCGAAAGCCAAGGGATACAACGACGAACTTCGTTCGCTGCGCACGATCGCCTTGTCGACCGGATTGGTCGAAACCGTGAAATGGGGGCATCCGGTCTACACGTTCGACGGCAAGAACATCGTCGGACTCGGAAGTTTCAAAAGCTACTTCGGACTCTGGTTCTTTCAAGGCGCGTTGTTGAAGGATCCGGCGAAGCGGCTCGTGAATGCGCAGGAAGGCGTGACGAACGCGCAACGCCAGATGCGTTTCAACTCGGCTGACGAGATCGACCGCGGACTGATCGTGTCATACATCGAAGAGGCGGTCGCGAACGAGCGCGCCGGGAAAAAGATCAAACCGCAGAGCAAACCGCTTGTAATCCCGCCCGAGTTGCAGGCGGCGTTCGATTCGGACTCGTCGCTGGCTGAGGCCTTCGACGGTCTCGGCCTGACGAAAAAGCGCGACTATTGCGAGTATGTCGAGGTTGCGAAACGCGCCGAGACGAAACAACAAAGGCTTGAGAAGATCATTCCGATGATCCGCGAAGGCCTCGGAATGAACGACAAATACAGGTAAATATGAATCGAACAGTGCTTCTCCTTTTTATCCTCGCGGCTGCCGCAACGGCGTTTGGGCAGTCCGCCAAAAAGCCGGACGCGGTGGTTCGGGATTTCATCGCGGCGTTCAACGCACAGGACGTCGACCGGTCGATCGCCCTGACGTCCAAGGATATGAAATGGTTCACCGTTTCCGGAGCGACGATCATGACTGAAACGGCGAATCAGGATGAGTTGCGCACGTTTCTCGTCGACTATTTCAAAAATTGTCCTTCGTGCCGGTCAAAGGTCTCGAATCTGATGGTTGCCGGTCCGCGAGTATCGTTTACCGACACATCGTCGTGGAAGACCGACAAAGGTACCGAATTCAAAGACAACTTCGCGGTCTATGAGGTCGAAAACGGATTGATCGTCCGTGCTTATTATTACGAAGCGCCGGGTCCGAACGGTTACAACCAGCGGCTCGCCAAGAAGCTCGGGGCCGATGATCTCGGGATGAAAACCTATGTGTTCGTTCTGCTCAAGTCCGGCCCGAAGACGTTTCCGAAAGAAGAGCGCGACAAACTCGTCGCGGGCCACTTGCAGAACATCGGACGCCTCGCGAGACAAGGAACGCTGGTGCTCGCCGGGCCGTTCGGCGAGAACGACGCGATCCGCGGGATCTATGTCTTCGACGTCCGTTCGAAAGACGAAGCGAAGAAGTTGGTGGAGACCGATCCGGCGGTCGCGGCCGGCGTCTTCGAGTGCGAATTCCGGCTTTGGTACGGGTCGGCGGGACTCCTGGAACTGAACGGCATCCACAACGCGATCAGTAAGAACAAATTGTAAATATCGGGTTTGGACGGTCATGAATTGACCGATGAACCAAATCGGACTTATCGGTAGTACGAATTTAATTCTTCGGAGGGAACGGAATGAAGATCTTGAAGATTTTGGGCGGATTGGTGTTGTTGGTCGTGATCGCGGTCGCGGCCTTGATTTTCCTGGTGCCGGCAGACTACAAGGTTGAACGTGAAGTAACGATCAACAAGCCGCGCGCCGAGGTTTTCGCGTACGCGAAGATGCTCAAGAACCAGAACGATTGGGGGCCGTGGGTCAAGCGCGATCCGAACATCAAACTCAACTACAAGGGGAACGACGGCGAGCCCGGATTCGTATCATCTTGGGAGAGTGAAAAACAAGACGTCGGAACCGGCGAACAGGAGATCAAGAAGATCGACGACGGCAAACGCATCGAAACCGAGTTGAGGTTCAAAAAGCCGTTCGAATCCAAAAGCGATGCCTACATGACGATGGAGGATGCCGGGCCGGATCAGACGAAGGTCAAGTGGGGATTTACCGGCACGATGCCGCGGCCGCTCAACCTGATGCTGCTTTTCATGGATATGGATAAAGAGGTCGGAAAGGATTTTGATGCCGGACTCGGGACCCTGAAAACTATCGTCGAGAAAGGCGGGGGAAACTAAGATGGTTCGAAACATTCTGTCGGTCGTACTGGCATTCGTCATTGGCGGACTGGCCGTCTTCGCGGTTGAAAAGATCGGCCATACCGTCTATCCGGTACCTGCCGGTCTCGATGCCAACAATCTTGAAGGACTCGCGGAGTACGTGAAATCGATGTCGATCGGCGCGTTCCTGTTCGTGCTTGCGGCCCAAAGCGCGGGATCGCTGATCGGCGGACTCGTGACCGGATTCGTGTCCGTCGCGAAGTTCCCGACGGCGCTTATCTACGGCATCCTGGCCCTGATCATGGCGGCGCTGAACGCGTTTGCGATACCGCACCCGATCTGGTTCACGATCGTGTCATTGGTGCTCCCGATCCCGCTGGCGCTCCTCGGATCGCGGATCGGCCAGTCGCTTTGGGTGAAGTCGTAAATGGCCGGGATCCTCGGGATCGTTCCCGTTCTGCCGTCTCAGGACATCGCGCGTGACATCGAATGGTACCGCGACTACGCCGGGTTCGATCCGCTTTGGTTCGATTCGATGTACGCGGTACTGCGCCGCGATGATTTCTGGCTGCACCTGCAATGGCATGACGACACGGACGACGACCCTTTGCTCGGCGGTTCGGTGATCAGGATCTTTGTTGACGAGATCGGTCCGTGGTTCGAGGAGTTCGTCGGCCGCGGAACCGTTCCTCAGGATAAACTCCGGCGCGATACGCCCTGGGGAACGCACGAATTCGGCTTTTTCGATCTGAACCGGAACGCGGTCTTTGTTGTGCAGGACGCGGGATAGATCTACAGCATTTTGACGAGCGCTTCGCCGCGCGGCGAGAGTTTGTAGCCGGGGCGGAGAGATTCCGTCAGTCCGAGCGCTTTCAGGCGTCTCACGCGCGCCTTGAACTTCAGTTTTTCGAGTCCAAAATCATCGGCCAGGATCTGCGCGTGAATGTTCGGGCGCCGTCCGATCTCACGCAAATATTCGGGCGCCCAGTCTCCCATCCCAAGAACTTTTTCCCTGATCTTGGCGAGTTCGACCGCGTCAAGATTCTGCCGCATCGCGACGCGCGGGTCCGCGCCGACGTATCGAACCGTGATCCTGTAAAAATCACCTTCGCGATCGATCTCGCAAAGGTCGTCGCGCGACGCGAGCCCGGCGTTGCGAATATCCTCGTCGGTGACGAGATCACGATCGATCTGTTCGACGTTCTCGATCGCCAGGACGCCCTTGCGAGTTTTCAAGGTTCCGCCGGCTTTTACGGTCGGTCGTTTCCAGACACGGAAGACCACCGAGACTTCGCCGGCGATGATTCGATCAAGAGTCGCATTGTTCAGAAGCATGATTTCACACCCGTCCGTTTGATAGACGATCAAGACAAACGCTAAGATTCTAGCAGGTTTCCTTTGCGATCTGCCGACTGGATCGTGCCCCCCAATCAAAGATATGGCATCGACCGCTCTGACAATCATCAGCAACGGCGAGGGTAAAACCGTCGCCAGATTCCTTCGAAAAAGCTTTGGGCACGTATCCGGCTACAGTCACACGCTGCTTGCGTTCATGTCCGGCGCCGAGATTCGAAGCGACCGTCCGCCTGACGCCAAAACCTATCACGCAATGGGGTTCCTGGCGACGTCACTGATCGCGCATCTGACGCCGGCGAATGGCGACACATTCCTTGTTCCGACGGATTCGGAAGTTTCCGCCGATTTCACTTTCAATATCTACGAAAAAGAAGGCGAAATAATCGTCCGGTGCGAGGACAAAGCCGGGGTGATCTTCGAGACGAACGCGACGAGATCCTCTTGATCCAAGGACCAAGATTCAGGAGCTTCGTTTGAGACCGGGGTACGCGATCTATCAATTCTCAATTGACCGTTAGTTGAAACTTGAGATTTGAGAGTTGAAAGATTCGAGAACATTTGCGAAATAACCAATCCGAAATCCCAAATCCCAATTATTCAGGATTCAAAATTCAAGAGCGCCATTCACGGTAGAATGCGCCGAATCGTCCGAAGTTCGATCTATCAATTCTCAATTGACCGTTAGTCGAAACTTGAGATTTGAGAATTGAAAGATTCGAGAACATTTGCGAGATAACCAATCCGAAATCCCAAATCCCAATTCCCAAATGGCCTCACATCATCTCGAAATCGAGTTCGTCCTCGGATTCTTCGTCGGCGTCTTCAAATGCCGCGGCGGCGTCCTGGAAGCCGACGAAGTTGATGTTCGCCGGTGTCGTCAGGATCATGAACGGCTGATTTTCTGCGTTTGAAAGAAGAAATGCGGTGTCGGGCATGATGCCGCCGCGGTAGCTGAACTGAAACTTGTAGATCGCGCCCTCGGAAAGGCGATCGCCGATCGCAACTGCCTCGTCGCCCGTGAGCGCGTAAACCGACTTCACAAGGTGGGAAAGATAATCCTCGATCGTCGCGCGTTCGAATACCTTGATCGGGGCGTCGAATGACGACGGAACCGTTTCGAGCGGCTCACCGTCGACCGAATAGGCGGTCAGCGATTCGCGTTTTATCGGATCGTCATCATGAGAAAGCGTCGCGAACGCGGTTCCGCCGATCCCGAACAGCGTTTGCCCGTCAGACGCGAGCGAGATCATTTCGGCCTTATTGCCGTCCTCGTCAAATGCCTCGATCGTTGTCGTTCCGTAAAGCTTCGACCGGTCAACCTTCTCGATGCCCGCCGTCAGTTCGATCCCGTCAATTTCGAAAACCAAGTTTCGCGCCATTACCGCTCGCCGAGTTCCGGCATGAATTTCGAATAGGGATACGCGATCTCCTCGCCAGTCCGCGTGTCCTTCCAGGCCCGTTCCGCGTGCGAGATCTCAGAGATCTCTTCGGCACTGAGTTTGCCGAAGACGGATGCGACCGCATCAAGTGTCTTGTTTTCAGAGTCCGAAAGTGCAATTGACGACTTGCCGCCGGCGCGGATCACTTCGCGCACGCCGTGACGCGTCTGGACGGTTTCGATCGAGATAACGTCGTGCTGTTCGAGGTATGCGATGACCTCCTCATAGCCGTCGACGACCGGGCCATAAGGCAGATGACGGTAGGTCGTCCCTGTGATCGATCGGCCGGTCGCCTTGTAATGGTAAAAATCGGAGTAAAACGCGAGTTTGTTGAGCTTGGTCCGCGTCATCATTTTCACGCCGGCGCGCATGATAAAAAACAGCAGGACCGCCGAGAACTTCTCAAGCGAGAATTCGCGGTAGCCATTGAAGACGCTGCCTTTCGGCAGCGCATCGCGGAGCGCTTGGTGCGCTTTGGCCTGCGGATCGTATAGCGACTGGTCCAAGTCTTCAACGAATTCGTCTACAAATCGCTCGAACATCCCGACGAGAGCCGCATCCATCTGCTCGCGAGTCAGGTTTTGTTCGTACTGCGCTTTGAAGAACTTCAGGAGGCCCGGCGTGTGTCGGGTCAGCTTTTTCCGGATTCGGTCGTTCATTATGCCTCCGCGACGAAAAGTCGGACTTGCATGATAACACAACCCTAAAATCAAGATTCAAGACTCAAAATTCAAGATAGGTGACCGGTTACTCAAGTCCCGTAACTCACGACCCGTGATTCAACGGTCGCCCTTGAATTTTGAATCTTGAATTCTGGATTACGAATATATGAGTTCGTCGGCTTCGATGACGTGAGAGGTCGGCGCGTTGAAATCACGTGGGATCTGCAAAAGGATCAGCGCGACGTTCGGATTTATCGGAAGGCTGTCGGGTCCAAGCTCGGTCCGCGCGATCAAGAATAGCCTCGTCACACCTGCGGCTTCAGCCTCGCCAATGATGTCCTGGACGAAATCGTACTCGAGTTCGCAAGCAGGTCGCCAGACGATCACCGGTGCGGAATCGATCAGCGCGTCGTACTCAAATCCGTTGATCTCGCCGGGCTCGGCCGGGATCTTGAAGTAATCGAGGAACGGATCGCCAATCTCGGCCGGTTCAACGGCATGGGACTGCTCCGACTCTTCGGCCGACGGCTCGCGGGTCGCGTCTGCATGCGACTCAGTCAGATCCGCAAAAGCAGCCGAACACAGCGGGTTGCCGTTCGAAACGGGCATATTGCAAACAGTGCATTTTCCGTTTTTCTGGCGGCAAAAATAGCGATCCTCGAACGCGCTCAGGGCAGTCTCGACCGCAGCGAACTCGGCTGACGCGCGGATCTTCCGGTCGACCGTGACGAAAGCCGCCCGATCGGTCGGCCGTCCGCCAAGCCGGGAATTCACCGTTTCCAATTCCGATTCCTTAAGTTTAGAAATGATTGAAGTTACAAGTGGCAACCAAATTCCTGAAGGATAAGCGCCCGGCAAATCTACGGCAAAAAAGTGCCGCAGAAAACCGGCCTGATCGAATCCGTTTGGAACAGAAAACTTATCCAAAGTTCTCCCGGTTATGCTAGGATGAGAAGGCAAAAACGAGAGTAATTCAAAAGCATTTCGAACGCAAATTATGCCTATCAACCTGGCAAACAAGAATCGTCGGGACGCGCGCGTGTCGCTGCTGGGCGTGCGTCCGAAACGTGATGTCCGATGGCTCGACGACAGCCGCCGCGAGACGAAGACCGTGCGGCTTCTTCAATGCGACGTCAAACACTCGACCGACAGTCTGCTCAGGGAATTCGAAGGCGACCTCGACGAACTCGGCCAGGCGATCGCGGATTCCGATCCGGAGATCGATCTCGAACTATTCGGCAAACTTCTGACTGAGACGTCGAGGGTTTACGCGGTCGACGGCGAGATCGCCTACCATGTCGAAGAATTCGAAGTGATCACCGACCCGGAAGGAAACCTAAAGGAACGGCGACAGCGCAGGATCGAACCACAGAACATCAACTCCGACATTCCGTTGATTTGGACCGGCAAGTTTATCCCGAAATCGGAAGCGGTCCGCAAATTCGTTTTCACCGGGATGAAGCAGATCACTCATATCAACGGGCTCACGTACGACTTTCTATACGACATTGCGAAAGAACTCGACGAGCGCGACTCGTTCATGCTCCTGGGCGCCGGGAAGGGCAACCAGCCGTTGATCTTTCAGCGCGGCGGAAAGCCGTACCGAGGATTTCTCGAGGGCCGCGTCGATGGTGATAAATACCTGTTGCTGCTTCATTTATCGAACATGGAATTCAAGGCTCCGAAGCCGAAGACGGAGGACGCCGGCGAATGATCGCGCTCAACTACGACATCGCGCAGTTCTCGCCTAAACTCGGCGGCTACATGGTCGGACCGGCGACTGCGCTCGAGAATTTCAGTCTTCAGGTCAAAGCCCAGGACTTCAAGCGGCGGATCAGCGGATTGCTTTATCCGACAAACGGCGACGAGATCGGCGAGAAGCTGCCAAAGAGCGGAAAATATGTTGTCAGCCGAAAGATCGACGGCGAGTTTTCGCTCCTCTGTTTCGATGAAGGAAAAGCACTGACGGTCAATCCCGGCGGGACCGTTCGGGCCGGACTTCCGTGCATTGCTGAAGCCGCCGAGACGCTGCGCTCGTCCGGCATCCGATCCGCGCTGATCGCGTGCGAATTGTTCCATCGAAAGCGGCAGGACGGACGCGAGCGCGTTCACGATGCGATCCGCGTCATCCGCAATCCGCGTGACGAAAAGGAACTCAACGACATTTCGCTCGCGCCGTTCGCGATCCTCGAACTCGACGACGCGATCGTCACCGATTGGGGCGCCGGGCTTGAAAAATTGTCAAAGATCTTCGAAAACGGATCGCTCGTGAAGCCGGTCGAGTTCGAACGCGTCGAATCGAACGGCGACGTCATCCGCATTTACGACAGATGGGTTCTCGACGAAGGCTCCGAAGGCCTCGTCGTGTGGGGCGACCAGGGTGGCTGGAAGATCAAGCCGACGCACACGTTCGACACCGCGGTGATCGGTTTCAGCGAGAGCGTAGAGGATCGCAAAGGAATGCTCCACGATCTTCTTGTCGGAGTGAAGCGCCCGGACGAGACTTATCACATCCTGACGCGCGTCGGCGGCGGATTCACCGAAAAACTGCGGAAAGATCTGTTCGCCGAACTAAAGGAAAGCGTTGCGCCGTCGAACTACACCGAGGTCAATTCGGATCACGTCGCGTATGAAATGGTCCGGCCGAAATACGTGATCGAGATGAAATGTCTCGACATCATTTCGGAGAAGGCGCGCGGGGGCGAGATCAACCGAATGGTCATCGACTGGCAGCCAGACGATGCGCGCTGGGTCGCCTGCCGCCGATTGCCGTTCGTCAGCATCATTTCCCCGCAGTTCGTCCGAGTCCGGGAAGACAAACGGGCGTCGCTCGCCGACATCAACATCCGGCAGATCGACAGCATCGTTCCCGTTCCGGACGTCGATCTCAAGGTCGAGGACATTCAACTTCCCAAGTCCGAGGTCGTCGAGCGGATCGTTTACGCGAAAACGCAGGGCGACAAGAAGATGGTCCGCAAGTTCATGCTCTGGAAGACGAACAAGGAAGCGTCGCGCGAGTATCTGCCGTTCGTCGTCTATTACACCGATTTCAGTTCCGGACGCGCCGAACCGATCGCGCGCAACATCATGCCCGCCAACACCGTCGAACAGGCGAACGCGATGTTCGCCGAGATGATCGAAAAGAACGTCAAGAAAGGCTGGGAGAAGGTCGCGTGATCGATGAGATCTTCAACGATCCGCACCTGAAATGGATCGCCGCCGAGTGGCGCGAGAACGCGGACCGGCTCGCCGATTGGG
>JAKOSS010000014.1 GCA_029777145.1 Acidobacteriota bacterium
GGTGAGTATCCGATCGTGTACTGGACGCCGAGTTCCGCGACGATGTTTCTGAATGCTTCACTCAGCGCGCGTCCGCCGGGAGTCGTGACGAACCGTCCGCCCGACTTTTCGGCAAAACTCTTCAAAACGGCCTGGTTCTGTTTTCGTCCCCGACTGTTGTCGTCGAGTGCGCTCATATCGACGGTGTAGATCACGGCGTTTGCCGCCAGCGCGGCACGCAGCGCCTTGTCGGATGTCGCCGAACTCCTTGTATCCGCACCGTCCGAAAGCACGATGATCGCGCGCCGCTTCTCGGGACGATTCTCGAGCACCTTTGCACCGGCGACAACGGCGTCATTGAGGACCGTCATTCCATCCGACTTCAGATCGAAGAAACCGTCGACAAAACCGCGCGTCGAAGAGAAATCCTGAACAAGCGATACCTTCGAGTCGAAGTTGTAGATCGCGGCGACGTCGTCCGTTCGCAGTCCGTCAAGAAACTCGATCGCCGCTGATCGTGCCAACGAAACCCGCTGTTCCATGCTCCCCGAAGTGTCAAGGAGGATAACGGCGGCGAACGGCGTTTCTTCGGTCAGGAATATCTCGATTCGTTGAGGTTTACCGTCTTCGAACACTTCGAACTGGGATCTTTTCAATCCCATCGCGGGCCTGCCGTCGGCGGATGTAACGGTCGCGTTGATGACGACCAGGTCCGAATCGATCTTGATCGGTTCGTCGTCGTCCTGACCGACGACGGAAACGACCAGAAGAAGGCCAAAAAATGCCGGCGCGAGGCGTCGGACAAGTGACATCACCGAACTAGTTTTCATTTAGTTTCCGATCTTTATGAACTTAAGTGCCTTCAGCAACGCGTTCGACGTGCGAATCGCCGCCACCGAGATACTGTAGCGGGTCGATTTCCTGATCTCTTTCAAGAGTGACGCGGCGTTTGTCTGGAGCGACTTGAACGCGGCGTTGAGCGTTTTCGGCTTTGAATTCGCTTCCGGATTCTCGTCCGAATCGTCATCGCTGCCGCCGAGTTCCGACCTGATCTTCTTGACGAGCTTCTCGAGTTTCTCAAGCTTTTTCGTGTCGTCTTCAGAGATCGCCTTCGAGGAAGAGAACGTCTCTTCGAGCTCGTTGCTGATCGCGACGGCTTCTTCGGACCGTTCGAGCAACTCTTCGTAGTCCTTTTTTTCCTGCTCGATCTTGAGCCGCGCCCGCGACTCCTTGATGTTCTTCGGTTCCTCTTCGACCGGCCGGCGCGTCAGCGGATCGACGATCTGCGCTCGCCCGGAGACCGGAATCAACATCACCAGGCCCAGCGCGCAAAAGAAAAGCAATTTGTAGAAACGTGCCGACATTGAGTAAATCAGTTGTCGCTTGGATTCTCGTCGGGCGAAACGCCCGTCACGTCTTCGACAAGTTTCGTCAGAAAATCCTCTTCGGCCTGGCCGCTGCTCGAAAGTGTCGTCCACTCGCTTGAGAGCCCCGTGCCGGCCAGACCTTCGACCTTGGCGATGACCGAAACATTGTTTTGAATTCCGTCGATCGACTGAACCTCGATCGTCAGCGAATAGCGGCCGCGGGTCCACGACGTCTCGGAGGACGGGACGATCGCGTAGCGCGTCAGTTCGTTCTTCGTGATCACCGCGCCTTTCGCAAAAACGAACGGCTGCGTCACGATCAGACCGTCCTTGAGACGCGAGGCCGATTCATCGACGATCATCTTTCGTTCGCGAAGGATGTCGATGATGTTCTCGACCAGCTGATCGCGGCGGGAATTCAGACGCAACGGATTCTCGACGCGCGCGCGGACCTTCGTTTTGTCTTTGCCGAAGTCCCACGAACGGCTGACGTCATTCGAACGCGACGTCGTCTTGTTCGTGTCGTCCTTTATTTTTTGAGTTTGCGTATCAATGCCCTTGGTTTGGGCCAGCGCGCCGACCGAGAACAGCAGCACGGAAATGATCGTGATCAACCGGAATTTCATAAGATTCATTCGAGGAACTCCCCCGAAAATTATAACGCCTTGAAGGTCGAAACCAAAGGTTTGATGTTGACGCGACGGAGGGCGTTGCACGATCGGGCAGGGAAGTCGTCAAGCGATCGGGCGTTGGCGTTCGTAAAGCATCAGGTGTTTCAAGAAAGCATGGTGGGCGGCGAACCGCGCGATCGCGAATCCGGGCATGCCGTCGAGAAATCCGAGCTTCATCACGTACGACCGGACGAACGCGGCCGGTCCCGCCAGGGCGATCTTCATCGGACCGGTCCGACGTCCGTCACGGAACATTTGCTCGGCCGCGAGCGGGGAATAGCGTTCGCCGATCATGCGGTGGTGATGAGCCGCGTTTTCAACGCTGAAATGATAGATGTCGCCTCGGATGCGTCCGACCGCTCCGGTGGCCGAAACCGATTCGTGAATGACGGCGCCGTTCCATCTCGCCTTTCGCCGGTCAAAAAGGCGAAGCTGCAGGTCCGGATACCAACCCGAGTGCCGGATCGCACGGCCCATATAAAACGATAGTCGCGGGATCCTGAAACCGGCTTTCTCGCTACCTTCTTCCATGGCGACGATCTCCTCGCGCAACGAATCGGAAACCTCTTCGTCCGCGTCGAGACTGAAGATCCAATCGTTTCTTGCCTCGTCGGCTCCGAATTGCTTCTGATCGGAAAACCCGGTCCAATCGCGGTGAACGACGCGGGCGCCCGACGATTCGGCGATCTCCACCGTGCGGTCGGTGCTTCCCGAGTCGATGACGAGAACCTCGTCGGCCCACGTGACCGAGCGGAGCGCGCGCTCGATGTTCGATTCCTCGTTCAATGTGATGATGACCGCTGAGACCTTCACGATCAGAAGTTTACGGTGAAGTGGCCGGAAAAAGAAAGAGCGGACCCGATTCAATCGGGCCCGCCGTTTTTTCGAATCAA
>JAKOSS010000150.1 GCA_029777145.1 Acidobacteriota bacterium
GTATCCCGGCCGCCCCGTCCCAGCCTCCGTCCGCTCGAATCCTAAATCTCCGATCCGAAGATGCTCGACGAATGCCGCCACCGCCCGCACCGGATTGTCCTCGCTGATGTACTCGTCCAGACTCACCGGAAACATCACCTGCTGCTCCCTCGCCACTCCCCTGATGTATCCCATACAAGGAATATTCTAACCCGAGATGCTAAAATCTGAACGAGTTTTGACACAGCCTCTTCAGCTGACGGATCGCGATAACCCCAAATGATACAGGGCTTTAGCCCGATGTCGGCTAAAGCCGAGCTCTTTCGTTAAAACGAACGGCAATTCATAGAAATCCGTTTCCAAACAAGTTTCGACACTGGCACTGAAGCGGTCGCTAATTCATCCAGGCTTACGATCCGCTGTAGGTCTCGACAATGGCATAACTGCCTACCTTGCGAATCGTACCTGCCTGCCATATCATTCCACCATCCCAATAATCCGCCGATCGGGTCGGCCTTGCCGACAGGGTCCAACTGCAAACAATCAAGGAGCAACAATGACGCAAATCACCGAAATCGCCCCCGACGTCTTCAAAATTTCGACGTTCTTTTCGGATTTCAATCTTGAGTTCAACCAATTCGTCGTGCGCGACGACGAACCGCTTCTTTACCACACCGGAATGAAAGGAATTTTTCCGATCGTCCGCGAAGCGGTCGCGAAGATCCTTCCGCCGGAATCGATCAAGTGGATCGGATTCAGCCATTTCGAGGCCGACGAATGCGGATCACTCAATGAGTGGCAGACGATCGCGCCGGCGGCAACGCCTGTTTGCAGCCTCGTCGGAAAACTTGTCAGCGTCGATGACGTCGTCGCTTTGCGTCCCGCGAGGCCACTCAATGACGGCGAAGTGTTGACGACCGGATCCAAAAGCTTTCGTTTTCTCGCGACTCCGCATGTTCCGCATTGCTGGGAAGCCGGACTGATGTTCGAGGAATCGACGGGCACGCTGTTCTGTTCGGACCTGTTTCATCAGAACGGTGAGGTTGAGGCAACGACCGAATCTGACGTCATTGATCGCTGTCGGCAGACTCTGGTTGATTACGAGGCGAGTCCGCTCGCGAATTATCTGCCGTACACTCCGTACACCGAATCGACCCTCGCACGCCTCGCCGATCTGAATCCAAAGGCATTGGCGACGATGCATGGATCGACTTTCCTCGGCGACGGAGCGAAGGCGCTCGGCGATCTTGCGATCGTTTTCCGTGATGTTTTAGGACCCAAATAACGATGTTCGAAAAACTGGTACAAGATGCGCTGATCCTGTTCACGACGATCGATCCGATCGGGACGACCGCGCTGTTCACTGCACTGACCGCGAGCCAGACTGACGCCGAACGGAGGCGGACGGCGACGAAGACGATCGTTTACGCCGGTGCCGTGTTGCTCGGCGCGATGCTGATCGGTCAGGTGCTTCTGAACGCGATGGGCATCCGCCTCGTTTCGCTGCAGGTCGCCGGCGGCGTGATCCTGTTTCTTTTCGGACTGCAGATGATCTTCGGAACGACGGCCGGACAGTCGCAGGGCGAACCCGAACATGATATCGCCGTGTTTCCGCTGGCGATCCCGGCGACCGCGACACCGGGCGCGATCCTCGCCGTCATCCTGCTGACGGACAATCACGTGCACCCGATCTCGGTCCAGATCGGGACTGCGCTGTCGACGGTTTTGATCCTCGGGATCACGCTGCTGATGCTCAGACTGTCGTCGAAGATCATCGCGTTCATCGGCATCGGCGGCGCTTCGATCCTGACGCGCGTGATGGGAATGATCCTCGCGGCGCTCTCGGTCGAACTAACGATGAACGCGCTCGGCATCGAGCGTTGGATCAACTAGGAGCAAGGCGATGGCGATCAGGATCGTAAGACTCGGAAGTCCGCGGGCGAAGGACGAAGGATTGCGGATCGGGACCGTTCGCCGACCGCCGCGCGGCGTCCCGAAAACCGAATTCGCGTCACGCGATTTTTACGACGTCTGGTTTCCGAATCTTGCCCCGAGCGAGGAATTGCTGAAAACAGGGCTCGCCGCGAACGACGAAAGACTCTGGAAACAGTTCACGAGAAAGTTTTTGGCCGAGATGAAATCGGCGGGCGCGGCGAAGGACCTTGATCTGCTCGCGGCGCTGTCGCATTCCGCGAACTTCTCGGTCGGATGCTATTGTGAGGACGAGTCGCATTGCCATCGTTCGCTGCTGCGACAGCTACTTTCGGATCGCGGCGCCGAGATCATTTGATGGGACAAACGCTTGAAGATATCCGCGGGATCGTCGCCGGTTTCGAAGGCGTCGTCGAAGGCACGTCGTACGGCGCACCGTCGTTCAAGGTCGGCGGCAAATTGATGGTTTGCTACGCGACGAACAAAGCGGCGGAACCGGACACGCTTGTCGCTCGCGTCGGGTTCGACCAGCGCGACGATCTGATCGCCGAAGAACCGGAAATCTACTACCTGAAGGATCATTACGCGCCGTATCCGTACGTGCTTGTCAGAATGTCGCGGATCGGGCACGACGCGCTCGCCGGACTTCTCGAGGCGGCGTGGAGATTCACGCTCGCGGAAATTTCAAGATCAAGGAAATGAAACATCGAGCGCTCGATGCTTGGATGATCAGCGACCGCGTCACTGCATTATTGATCGCGGGCGTGCCGGTCGAAGTCTGGGAATTGCCCATTCCAGGATTTTCGCGAAAGTCGATCCGAAACATCGCGGCGCATCTCCACAATTGCCGATGCGGCTGGATGAAGAGCCTTGCGATTGGCACCGGGATTCCGATCCCTGAGCGGATCGATCCGAAGGATGTTTCAATTGAAAGCGTTGTTGCGGCGCTCGGGGAGTCGGGACCGGCGATCGCGAAGATGATCGAGGCGGGGATCAGCAACGGCGGAAGTTTTCCGGGCGTCTCGGAAAAATACATTTTCGGCGCGATGCCCGTCGATGCGGTTCTTTTCGCCGATTACGCGATCGCGCACGAGGCGCATCATCGTGGCCAGATCGTGATCGCCGCGCGCGTCCTCGGCCACCCGTTGCCGAAGGAGATCATTGCGGGATTGTGGCAATGGTCGTCGCGATTGAAGGAGGCGAAGGCCTAGAGGTTCTGCCGATTCTCTCACGCAAAGCCCGCGAAGAACGCAAATGGCGTGCGGATGCGAATACGGGATCAGGCGAACTGCCGAATCCTTTGCGAACTTCGCGATCTCCGCGTGGGACCTCACGCAAAGCTCGCAAAGTCTGCAAAGTCACGAAGTCACTTTCGAAGTCGGAAACATGATCAGGCGCATTGTTGAATCCTTTGCGAACTTTGCGAACACCGCGTGGGATCTCACGCGAAGCTCGCGGAGACCGCAAAGTCCTTTCGAGACTGTTCCAACGTTTCGAAAGGAAGGATGGCGAACCATGATCGAGGTTGTTTGGGAATTTGTCGTGAAGGCTGACGAAGTCGAGAAGTTCGCACGCGCTTACGCGCGTGACGGCCCCTGGGCGAAACTTTTCTCCCGATTCGACGGTTATCTCGGTACGCGGTTGTTGCGCGACGTCGACGATCCGAACCGGTTCGTCTCGATCGACATGTGGGAAAGCGCTTCGCATCGCGACGCGATGTTCGCATCGGCGGCCGACGAGTACGCGGCTCTCGATCGTGAATTTGAAGGACTGACCGATTCGGAACGCGAGATCGGCGTTTTCGAAACTGAATAACTATGAAAAAGCGAATTCTCGCGATTCTCGCGTACATGCTGCCGACGTTTCCGCTCGGCTTTTTCTGGCACCTGACCGTCTTCGCGGATTACTACAAATCGCTGAATGTATATCGCGAGGATATGATCATTCCATTCGGCGTCGGCTCGATGCTCGTTCAGGGCATCGTGTTTTCGATCATCTACGAACGGATGTTTGCAGGGGAAAAAGTCATCGCGGGTGCGATCAGGTTTGCGGCGCTCGCTTGTCCGCTCGCATGGAGCTACATGGTTCTTGCGGCCAGCGCGAAACACCGAATGGACTCGTGGAGCGGGTACCTCGCGATCGAAACGGCGTTCGTCGCCGTTCACTTTCTCATCGTCAGTCCCTTGATCGCGCTGGTTTACCGGCGTAGAGAGAAATCGTAACAGGGCACGCTTTAAGACAAGGTAAATATTCGATGTTACGCAATCTGAATAAATGCTATCTCCGGCTCCGGCCCGACGCTTCGATCGAGGAACTCCCGGTCGACGAGACATTCTGGCAGCGTCTCGGCGCGGGTGAACTCGGCGATTTCCGTCATGAGTACCTCGTGACGTTCAACTCGTTCAACTCGGACTGGCCGTTCTGGGAGCGGCATCCGAACGGCGACGAGATCGTCTGCCTGATCTCGGGCCGCATCACCTTCGTACTCGAAGGCATGGGTGAAACCGAACTGTCGAACGCTGGCGACTTCGCGTTTGTCCCGAAGGGAACATGGCACACGGCTCGCGTGACGGAACCGACGACGATGCTCTTCATAACCGCGGGGGAGGGAACCGAACACCGGCCGCGAAATTGAACAAAGAAAATGATTTTGGCGGTTTGAGCTTCTTGCCTACCATATTTCGCAAACGGGTTTTCAGTTGTCGGAATCGCTGTTCTCCGATAGAATTCGTAGCCATGGGAAAAGACGAAGATAAACTCACCTCAAACGGCCTCGCGAAATCATCTGACCCAAATAACCGTCAGCCTTCCGAAGAATGGGAGGCGATCGCAGAACTTCGACTTCTGGAGATTGAATCCGGTGCGGTGGAAACGGTCTCAATTAGACGGGCAAGGCAAATCTTGAAGGACGCATTGGATCTTGAAACTGCGGTTCCACCCAGACGCACTTAACGAGATCGTAGAGGCCGCAAGATACTACGAAAACAAAGAACCCGGGCTCGGGCGACAGTTTGAGGAATCTGTTCAACGAGCGTTTCGAGAGATTCGACGCGATCCTAATGCGACTGCTGAGTTGAATCGAGGCGTTCGCCGGAAGCTGCTTCGACGTTTCCCTTACGTGCTGTTGTACGCTCGGCGCGGCGATTTGATTCTTGTTCTGGCTGTCGCGCATACTGCACGCAGACCGGATTATTGGAGAGATCAGGAATGAATCATTCTGAAAAACACTTGATCAGACACACGCTCGCGACGCTCGCATACCGTTGTTCGAAGACGATCCGCGGCGGCGACGACGAGTTCGCAAACTTCAGCGCCGGCGACGGCATCCGGACGCCGCTCCAAATACTTTCCCATATCGGCGATCTGCTCGATTGGGCGCTGACGCAGGTCAAAGGCGACGAAAAATGGTCGAATGCGAAGCCGACGTCGTGGGCCGAGCAGGAGGCGCGGTTTCACACGGCGTTGAAACTTCTTGACGACCGGCTGGCTTCGGACGAACCGATCGCGTGCACGTATGAAAAGCTGTTCCAGGGACCGATCGCCGATGCGCTGACGCACGTCGGGCAGATCGCGACGATGCGTCATATGGCGGGAAAGAAGATCACCGGCGAGAACTATTTCGTCGCGAAGATCGAGACCGGAAACACCGGCGCCGATCAGCAGGCCGCAGTTTATGAATTCTAAGCGCGATCGGTGGAAATGCTGCACCGGAATCAATCGCCGTTCCAACCCGATCAAATAATCCGACGCTTGAATCGCCGGAAAGCGGGCGTTAAGCTGTGGATAGGCGGAGTGGAGGCCGTGGTCAGCAATGAAGGCGTCCCCAAAAATGCCCGCGTACGCGCTGGACGTTGCCGGCGCTCTTCAGGCCCTCGAATCCGACTTTCACGGACTCAGTTCTGACGTCGCCGCGCAACGGCTCCAAACTTTCGGACCTAATGAA
>JAKOSS010000151.1 GCA_029777145.1 Acidobacteriota bacterium
AAAAGCAGCGAGAGGATGCCGGTCAGGATTCCCGGATCGGTGTCGGCGCGTGCGACGTCGCCGTAGAAATCGAGATCGCCCTTGCCGATCGGAACGCGCGTTTTTCCCGCATCGGCGAACATCTCAAACAGCTGATAGAGAACCTGACCGCGCTTTTCGCTGCCTTTCTTGAAGTCGTCGCGGAGGACCAGCGTATACAGGAACCGCGACGCGTCGGCCGCGTCGTTCTCGCGGATCAGCATCCGCGCGACGAGCACGAGTTCGTCCGTCGTCCACGTTTTCTTCGCGGCTTCGAGCCGTTTCGAGATCGACTCGAAGGATTCGCCGTCAAGCCCGTAATCAAAGTTGCAGAAATGCGCGTAACGGACCGCGGCGTCGACGTTTGACGGGTCCTTTCTGAATTTGTCGCGAAGCTCGCGTCCGTAAGCGCGCAGACGGTCGCGGCCGTCGAGAAAATCGTAAAAATCGCGCGACAGATCAGAATCCCAGAACGGGTCGAACGACTTGATATAGACCTGTTCGGCCTCGTCGTCGCGCCCGAGATCCACAAGCGTCGCGATCTCCTGCTTGAGTAATTCGTGGTTCTCGTCCGCAAACGCGGCACGCGCGCCGCGGATCAGCTCGAGTTTGCGTGCGGGATCGTACTCGTTCTCGATCAGCTGCTCGAAGACCGCATAATTTCCGGCGTTGTTCTTCGCGACGCGACCGAGGTAGTCCGGCGCGAGATACCGGCCCAACGCATGTTTCCGGGCGATCGCCAGCAAATTGCCGAGCGCCGCCGGACGTTCGTCGTCGCTGCCGTTCTCGAGCCGGAAAGCCCAGACTTCAGCCTGCAGATCGAACTGTCCGCGCCGTCCGTAAAAATCCGTGATCAGCGACGTTTTGTCGGCCCTGATACCGACAAGCTTCTTCAGCGATTCTTCGGCGACCGTGTAATTGCCGACGCGTTCGGCGACGTCCGCCAGCTTCTCGAGGAACTTCGGGTCGTCGCCGATGTCGGTCCGCAACGCCTGCAGATTCGCAAATGCTTCACCGAGCGGGATCGGGACGTTCGCCTCGGTGCCGAAGAACGATTCGCGCTTGAACGTCGCCTGTTCGAGTTTCGAATCGACGTCGACGGCGGAAACTTCGCGCCTGTTCGAGACGAAAACGGTGATCGCCAGCGCGATCAGAACGATGATGAAAAGTCGGCGTCTCATGATCCGGTCACCTCGATCGTGATCTCTTCAGTGGTTTGGTTATGCGCGAAATCCTCGGCCGAAACCGAGAGCGTGTAACGGCCGGGCGCAAGATCGTCGGAAATCCTCAACTGTCCCGCGTTCGCCTTCTTGTCAGGCGACCAATAAAGCCTCACCGGCTCGCAGCCGAACATCCGCGCCGTCAGCCGCGCCGTGTCCTTGTCGGACAAAACGCGGACGTCGAGCGTCTCTCCCGCACGGTACGCGCGGTTCTCGACGTTGATCCTGACCTTCGGCGCGCGGCTGTCGATGACGAAGGATTTCTCCTCTTCGTACGCGATGCCATTGCGGTCGGTCAGGATCAGCCGGCATTTGTACGTACCGTCGGTCATCCAGTCAGGCGCAAGGAACCGCGTTTCCCAGAGCTTTTCGGCCGCGTCGAAATCGAGCCGCAGCGTCTCGCCGAAAGGCAGAACGGCGGTGACACCGGTGATCGATTCGTCGGTCCGGACACGGATCACCGGATCGCCGGGCTGGATCAGACGCGGTCGAAGCAGCGCTCGGGGGGCTGCGAGAAATGCGGTGTACGGCGTGACGATCTTGTATTTTTCGGAAAGCGCGATGATCTCGTTGATCAGTTCCTCGCTCTCGCCGTTCTCGTTGATCACCCGCAGCAGCGCGGCGATCCGCGCCTGCGCCCAAAGCCGCGGCAGGAAGACGTG
>JAKOSS010000152.1 GCA_029777145.1 Acidobacteriota bacterium
AAAGCTGACTGGAAGAGATTCAAACCAACGAAAATCGCAAAGTAGAGAAAGTAAACATGGACGTACATCCCGAGGAGTACGGCGGCGACCACAAAAAGGCCGGCGATCATTCTAAGCATTCTGTCAACTGTCATAGCGTTCCTCCTATAACTACATAACTATATGGTTATATTAGATGGACAGTAGTGAGTTGTCAAGACGTCCCGCGGATTATTCCGCGAGCAGTTTGTCGACGTCGGACCGGAGCGTTGATTCCAGCACGATGCCGGTGTATTTCTTTGCCAGTGCCCCGCGACGGTCGTAAAGAAGAGTTGTCGGCAGAACACCGTCGGCGGCGATGTTCGGATCGTTTCCGGGCCGGACGATCGGGTACGTGATCTTGTATTCTTCGACAAACGGCGCGATCACCGACGGATCGCTGTCCACGTTGACGCCGACGAACTCGACGCCGCGCGGCGCGAGTTCAGCAGAAGCGCGAACGAGGCCCGGCGTTTCGAACCGGCAGGGACCGCACCACGTGGCCCAGTAATTCACGACGACGACCTTACCCCGATGATCCGCGAGGTTCCACGTCGAGCCGTCGAGGTTTCGCAGCGCAACCGGCTGCGGCGCCGGCCGTTCGGAAAGGTCCGACACCCCGAACTGCCACCACGACGGCGGCGCGAAGAAATATAGAATGACGGCGCACACCGCGAGCGTGAACATCCACTCGACCGCGTGTCGCCGCCATGTTTTGCGCGTTTCGGGGGCCGACATTCGTTCTTATCCCCGGCCGCGAAGCATCAGATGCCAATAAAACTGCGGCAGCACGTAACGCTTGACGAGAAACATCGAATAGCGCTCCTTGTTCTGGTCAAACGGGAATGTTTCTTTTGGTTTCAGATCATACGCGAATTCGGCCATGATCAGACTGTCGTAGCCGGTGACCAGCGGGCAGGACGTGTAGCCGTCATACTTTGCCGACAGCGGTTCGCCCTTCATCGCGTGCTCGATGTTCTCGACGAGGACCGGAACCTGTTTCCGGACCGCCGCTCCTGTCTTCGACGTCGGAAGATTGCTCGAATCGCCGCAGGCGAAGACGTTCTCGTATTTCACGTGACGCGTCGTTTCCTTGTCGACGTCGACCCAGCCGAGTTCGCTCGCCAGCGGGCTGCTCTTGATGAAATCCGGAGCCGACATCGGCGGCGTGACGTGGATCATGTCGTATTTCTCGATCACCTCGTCGCCGGTCTCGACGTTCGTGAAAACCGCTTCTTTCGATTCGGCCCGGATCTCCGTCAGGTTGAGCTTGTATTGGACCTCAATGCCCTTATCCTCGCAGTGCTTGAGCAGGGTCGGCGCATAATGCGGCGAAACGAAGATCGTCGGCGTACCGGTGATGAACTTGATCGTCGCCTTGTCGCGCAGGCCGTGCCCGCGGAAATAGTCCTCGGCCAGATAGGCGATCTTCTGCGGCGCGCCGCCGCATTTGATCGGCGTGTTCGGCTGCGTGAAGATCGCGTTACCGCCCTTGAAGCCGCGGATGAATTCCCAGGTCTTGTCGACGTACTGGTACGAATAATTCGAACAGACGCCGTCTTTGCCGATCGCTTCCGGCAATCCTTTGACCTTGTGCCAGTCGAGCTGGATGCCGGCCGCGACGACCAGAAAGTCGTAGCCGATCCTCTGTCCGCCGTCGGTGACGACGATGTTTTCGTCGGGAAGAAACTCCGTAACCTTTTCTTTCACCCAGGTCGCACCCGCCGGAATGTAATCCTTTTCGTCCCGTTCGGTCGTCTCTTTCGGCACGACGCCTCCGCCGACCAGCGTCCAGAGCGGCTGGTAGTGATGCTTTTCCGACGGCTCGATGATCGTCACTTCAACCCCGTGCTTGCACAGCCGCGCGGCGGCGCTGATCCCCGCAGCTCCGCCGCCGACGATCACAATTTTCTTTCCCATTTGGCTTCCTCCGTTGTTGTTAGTCAATGTTCCGACCCGAGATCGATCTTTCCGCCGAACGCGCGGTAAAGCAGTACGAAATAAGTGATCGCGATCGTCATCCCGATCGCCCACCAGACGAGTCCGACGCCGAGTCCGTAACTTCCGGCGGCGGCATTTTGGATCGTCAGGCTGTACTCGTCGCCGGTACTTGCCGGCAGGACGTTCGGATAGACGGCGAAGACCGCTCCGACCAGCATTCCGACCAAATACGCCGACGACGCGACGAACATCGGCTTGTCCGACTTTTTCGAGTGAAAATACTTGATCGCGGCGAGCGCTCCGACGACAACCGCCGGAACCAGCCACCCGATCGGGTATTCACGATAGTTGTTCAAGACCTGTGGCCGCGCATAAACGGTCGCGATCAGGCTCAGCGCCGTGAAGGCGACCAGAAAGTACCACGAGATCCCGACGCATCGCCGCGACCGCTCGTTCATTCCGTCTTCGGTCTTGACGGCGAGATAAGATGCACCGTGAAGCGACAGCGCGGTCAGCGAGACGATCCCGGCGAGCACCGTGTACCAGTCGAGAATTCCGTTCTGCGTTCCGACCCGCCAGTCGGTCCACAGAGGCTCGAAAAAATAGCCTTCGGCGTTGAGCGGAACACCGCGGATGACGTTACCGAGCGCGGCTCCGAAAAAGACCGTCAGCAGGATGCTCGAGACCGAGAACGCGAAATCCCATAAACTGTGCCACATCGGATGGTCCATCTGATGCCTCAACTCGATCCCGATGCCGCGGAAAATGAGCAGCCAAAGGACGATCATCAGCGGCAGATAGAATCCGCTGAAAGCCGACGAGTAGAGCACCGGGAACGCAAAGTAGAGCGTTCCGCCGGCGGCCAGCAGCCAGACTTCGTTGCCGTCCCAAACCGGGCCGATCGCCTGAAGTACGCCCGCCCGTTCCTTTGAATTCTTACCTACAAAAAAGTGGATCACTCCCGCGCCGAGGTCGAATCCGTCGAGGACGACATACGCGGTGATCATCAGCGCGACGATCGCGAACCAGATCGTTTCCATGTTATTCGCCCTCCTCTGCGAGATAGTTGCCGGCGTTGTCGATGACGCGGTACATCAGGAACAGATACAGGATCGACAAGAGCGTGTAGATGCCCATGAACCCGAGAAGCGTGAACAGCGAATTGCCCGCGGAAACGGTCGCGGAATAGCCGCCGGCCGTCCGCAACAGTCCGTACACCAACCACGGCTGGCGCCCGAGTTCGCTCGTCATCCAGCCGGCCGTGTTGGCGATGAACGGCAACGGAAACGCGAGCATCAGGACCCACAAAAGCAGGTTCGACGCGAACAGCTTGCCGCGCCACAGCTGGAGTGCCGCGATGACCATGATCGCGATGAAGATCGTTCCGAGTCCGACCATGATGTGGTACGCGTAATAAAGCAGCGCGATATTGTCCGGATGATCTTCCTTCGGATATGCGTCGAGCCCTTTGAGTTCGGCGTCCCACCGCTGATAGGTCATGAAACTCAACGCGTTGGGAACGATGATCGGATTGTCGATCCGTTGCTCGTGCACGTTCGGTTGGCCGATCAGCACGATCCCGACTCCGTTGTCCGTCTTGAAAACGCCTTCCATCGCCGCGAGCGTGATCGGTTGATGTTTGGCGACCATCTTCGCCTGGAAGTCTCCGGACGGAAACAGCATCCAGACGCTTCCGATCAGCGCGGCGATCACGCCGGTGCGGAGGAACATCTTTCCGAAGTCGACGTTCTTCTTGCTCAGCACGAAGAACGCTCCGAGCGCCGCGACCGCAAACGATCCGGTGACGACCGCGCCGCCCATGTTGTGCATGTACTGGTAGATGGCCCACGGATTCAGGATCAGCGCCCAGAAACTCGTCAATTCGATCTTTCCGTCGGCAAGCTGTTCGTAGCCGACCGGATGCTGCATCCAGGCGTTGGTGGCGACAATGAAATATCCCGAGAGCCACGTTCCGATGAACAGCAGCGCCGACGACAGCCAGTGGATCCGCGGCCCGACCTTTCGTTCGCCGAACAGGAAAACACCGAGCACCGCCGATTCGAGGAAGAAAGCGAAAAGTCCTTCCATCGCCAGCGTCTGCCCGATCACGCCGCCGGCAGCGCGCGAGAACCGGGCCCAATTCGTCCCGAACTGAAACTCCATCGGAATGCCCGTCACGACGCCGAAAATGAAGGCGATCGCGAAGATCTTGCCGAGGAAGTACGCGGCCCGGTTAAAGCGCTCTTCGCCTTTCCACAGATAGAGCGACTTAAAGAAGACGATCAGCGGCGCGAGCCCCATCGTCAGCTGCGGAAACAGGTAGTGATATGTGATCGTGAACGCGAAATGCAGCCTGTGCAACAACAGTGCGTCATCCATATTGCCCTTCCTTGCTCGTTCCCGCGGACTTTTCGTCCGCATTCAGCCTGCTAGTCTTCCGTCCCGGAAGAAGCAGATTTGTCGTTGGATTCATCGCGCCGAAACTCGACGTCGCAGGAATTGCGCATTCAGGTGCTGACGCCGAGTTTCGGCAGGATCACCATTTGGAGCAGGATCCAGAGCACGAAAAATCCGATAAACCAAATTATGTCGTCCATTTAGTTGAATCGTCCGTTTCCACGGCCGCGCGGACCGCCTCCGCCGCCGCCGCAACGCTGGAAAGCGGGAAGATGGTTCTCTTCCGAAGCTCTCTGCAACGCGCGGTAAACGACCAGAATGTCTTCCCGCGAAGTCGTTTTGAAAAGTCTCGTGTAAAGATCGCGATTGGCAATTTCGGCCTCGACGCCGGCCTTGCAGGCGTCGGCGACCGAATTGAACTTGGGCGTCTGACCGACCCACGGATTCTCAGGGACCGGAACTCCGTACGTCTTGAAGACGCCCTTCAAACGATCCGCATGCGTCGCTTCGGCGCGCTGGATGTTGATGAACGGTCGCGGGTCGCCGAAATCCTTGTTGATCCGGTCGTACGTCGCCCAGGCCATGTACTCGTCGTTCAACGCGAGCAGCAGTCCGTCGATCTCGTCCTTCTTCAGATCACCCTTGTACGCCGCGTAGTCGAACTTGCAGATCTTGCAGTTTGAGTCCGACTGATCGCCGTCGCTGGTCGAAGCGACGGTCGGCGTCGCCGTCACGGGAGGCACGCGGTTGCTCATATCCTGAGTCTGACCCGCGCCGCACCCGGTCGCGAATAGGAATAAAATTGTAAAAACCAGAGCTCTCATAATCACCTCACAATGACAGCTCTTCAAAAGCTGTCAGCCCTTGGCGCAGGCGGTCGCCGAAACCTCGGATTCGAGGCCGGAATTCAGCCACGCCAATGTTCCGCCGGAGACGTTGTAAACGGTCGAAAATCCGGCGTTTTCCAAAATGCTCGTCCCGAGCGACGACCGGTAGCCGCTTTGGCAAATGACGTAGGTCGGCAGCGTCGGATCGAGCCGGTCAAGTTCCTTATCGAGCCGGTCGAGCGGAATGTTGAGCGTCTTGATCGCGTGGCCGTTGGCATATTCCGCCGGACGGCGGACGTCAACGAACTGGACGCCCGGATCGGCGCCGACGATCTCGGCGACCGTTTCGCAGTCGACCTGGCCGATGGATTTCGTTTCACCGGCAAAATTATCCATCAGGATGTAACCGGTCGCCGTCTCGTGGCCGACACGCGCGAGACGCATGAACGCTTCGTCGATTTGTTCCATCGTGTCGCCGACGATCGCGATGTTGGTTCCGATCGGGATCATCGTTCCCGACCACGACGCGAACTGGCCTTGAAGCCAGATGTTCACGGCGTTCGGAATGTGGGCCGCGCCGTACTCGACGTTGCGGCGGACATCGACGACGACGCCGTCGAAATTCAGGACTTCGTCGGTCGAAAGCGCTTTCGGCTTCGGAAGGTCGCCGAGCGCGCGCGAACCTTCGAGGTTCTTCGCGGCGCTCCGCGGAAAGTAGGCCGGAACCTCAGGCTGGTCAGCGGCGACGATCTTGATGAATTCTTCTCTCGTCATCGGCTGAAGCGCGTAGTTGACCGTGCGTTGCACTCCGAGCGTCGACCAGGTTTCTTTCGACAGCGACTTGCCGCAAAGCGATCCGGCGCCGTGGGCGGGATAAACCTCGGTCTCATCGGGAAATTTGAGGATCTTGTCATGGAGCGAATCGTAGAGCATCGCGCCCATCTGTTCGGCCGAAAATCCTTTCGATCCAACGAGATCCGGCCGGCCGACGTCGCCGATGAACAGCGTATCGCCGGTGAACATCTTCGGCGGATCTTCCGGATTATCGGTATTGGTCGCAATGATCGTGATGCCTTCCGGCGTGTGTCCGGGCGTTTCGATGAAGTCGAGTTTGATCGTGCCGACACTCAGAACGTCGCCGTCTTTGACCTTGCGGGTCGGAAAAGTCGTGTTGGCGCGTTCGCCGTAGACGATCTCGGCGCCTGTTTTCGCGGCAAGTTCAAGATGGCCCGATACAAAATCGGCGTGCGAGTGCGTTTCGATGATGTATTTGATCCTTTGACCGTTCGCCTCCGCTTCCTCGAGATATTGTTCAACATCGCGCTGCGGATCGATGATCGCGGCCTCATCACCCGATCCGATGTAATAAGAAGCGTGCGCCAGACAACCGAGATAGAACTGCTTGAACTTCATCCTTTCCTCCTCCGACTGAAAATTTGTATGTCTATATCTTACTCCACCCGCGGCGCCTTCGCCCGCGGACTCAACCCAGAAACGACCCGCAGTTCTTCGCGATCAGAAAGACCGCAACGCCGATGACGAGCATCGCGAACGCCCGCTGCAAACGGTGCGCCGCCAGCCGGTGCGACAAGACGGTACCGGCGACTGTTCCACCGATCGCGATCAATAGAACCAGTCCTGTCAGCGACAGATTGAAATGTGATTGCGCGAGATGACCGAGAAATCCGGCCGCCGAATTGAGTGCGATGACGAGCAGCGACGTGCCGATCGCGGGTTTCATCGAAAGTCCGCCGAAAAAAACAAGCGCCGGCACGATCAGAAATCCGCCGCCGACTCCGAGAAATCCGGTCAACACTCCCACTCCGAAACCCGCCGCAAGCGCTTTCGCGCGGTTCACCTCGCGCCCGCCGTCGATCTCCGGATTCCGTCGGCGCCAGAGCATTGAGACGGCGACGACGAACATCAACCCGGCGAAGATCAGTAGCAGCGTCGACGCATCGACGAGTTTGGTCAAAGGCGATCCGGCGAAGGCGCCGGCGATTCCGGATGTGCCGAACATTATTCCCGAGCCAAAATCGACGTTGCCGCGCCGGTAATGCAAGAATGCGCCGAAAAGGCTCGTCGCGCCGACGACCGCCAGCGACATTCCGACCGCTTCATGCGGATCCACGCCCAGAAAATAAACCAGAATCGGCACGGTCAGGATCGAACCGCCGCCGCCGATCAACCCGAGCGAAAGGCCGATCGCGGCGCTGAGTATCAATCCTGTAATGAAAAAAATGGACACGTTTGTAAAAGAATGACGCGGGCGCGTCGGCTAAGAAAGCATGCAAACTACCCCCGTTGTTTGCACTGACGCGGCCCGCATCGGCACCGGACAAAGACCGAGGTGCGAACTGCGGTCGTTGATTCCGGTGATACTGGACGGCTTTCGGGAAGGATCGTGACTTGAGTTGTCGCCGGTCGTCGAAGTCCCGTTTTTCACTTCGGAACCGACTCTTGTCACGTTTCGTCTCCTTTGCAGAAAACCTGTTCGTCCACCCATGCTCGAAAACCCCTTGAATTACGTGAGTTGCATCAATTCGCATATAACCATACAGATATATACAGATCGTGTCAACTTCGGACGTTCAGTCGTCCGGTCCAGATGTTCAAAGTGTCGAAAAAACCTGCGCCTGCGTTTTCAGACGCTCTTCGATCGAGCTGCAAACCAGTTCGCAAAGCGTAAATATGCTCTGGTCAGCGATCGCGTAAAAAACCGTATTCCCCTTCTGCTGCCGCGTCACGAGGCCGCCGGTTTGAAGGATCTTCAGATGTTTCGACACGTTCGGCTGACTCGTACTGCAAAGTTCCGTCAGTTCGCCGACGCTCTTCTCACCGTTCTGGAGAAGCTGCAGCAGCCGCAATCGAAGCGGTTCAGACATTATCTTGAACCGAGTCGCAACGAGATCGAGCGCGCCATCTGGTAAAGGTCTGTCAGCCATACGACGTAAGTATATGCCGACATAGTTATATTTGTCCAGCAGTGTTTCCACGAATCGCGTCTCCCCTTCCCCCACTCTCCCCTTCTCCCCTTCTCCCCTTCCCCCACTCTCCCACTCTCCCACTCTCCCCCCTTCCCCCACTCTCCCACTCCCCCCTTCCCCCACTCTCCCACTCTCCCGCGCTCCCCTTCCCCCTCTCTCCCGCGCTCCCCTTCCCCCACTCTCCCACTCCCCCCTTCCCCCACTCTCCCGCGCTCCCGTTCCCCCACTCCCCCCTTCCCCCACTCTCCCGTTCCCCCACTCCCCCCTTCCCCCACTCTCCCGTTCCCCCACTCCCCACTCCCCCCTTCTCTTCCCATGTAAACCGCAAATAGTTATAATCGCCGAGACTTCCGACAGCATCGAAAACACATGAAACTGCGACCGGCGAACAAACGGGCACGATTGTCTCAGCGAATCTCTGAGGCGATGGCGGCCGAGCGCCCGCTGAAGGAACTCGCCGGAAATCTGTCGTATCTCGCGAAATCCGCTCTCGCCGAAGCCAATTCGCTTTCGATCGAGCGCATCGAGATCAAGGTCGCGAAGCTCCCGAAAAAGCTGGACAGCCTGCGGATCGTCCATTTATCCGACATTCATCACAGCCCGTTCACCTCGTTGGACCACATCAAACGCGCGATCAAGGTCACGAACCGGCTCAAGCCGGAGCTGGTCCTTTTGACCGGCGACTATGTTTCGCACGACCGCAACTACATTGCGCCGGTGGCTGAGGCGCTGGGCGAATTGAGATCGGCATTCGGCACGTACGCTTGTCTCGGGAACCACGATCACTGGACCGATCCGGCGGAAGTCACGGCCCGATTCGAAGCGCACGGAATCGGAGTATTGATCAATCGCGGGTTCAGGCTGGACGCCGGCGGCGCATCGTTTTGGTTGTGCGGAGTCGATGACTATATGGTCGGCAAATCGGATCTGAAATCGGCGCTCCACGGATCGTTTCCGGACGAAATGAAGCTTCTGCTCGCGCATAACCCGGTGCTGGTCAGGCAGGCGGCCCGGCTCGGGATCGACCTCGTTCTCAGCGGACACACGCACGGAGGCCAGGTCAAACTCCGACAAGATGAGAATCGGATCTTGCCCAAGCGACGTCTTTCCGCGGGACTCCATCGGCGAAAGGAGACGCAGATCTATATCACGCGGGGGATCGGAACCGTCGTCGTCCCGTTTCGGTACCAATGTCCGCCGGAGATCTCCGTGATCGAGCTCCGCACGCCGTAAACGATTTTATGGAACGTCAAACTCCCCGAAATCACGAATAGAATAAGATTGTTATAGAATTTTGTCCGATTCGCTTGCTGAGCAGCGATCTGAATCCAGATAGTTGAGATAAATTCCGATGTCCGGTGTTGCCACGATCCCGAACCTGCTGACCTTTTTGCGAATGGCCCTCATTCCCGTCTTCGCGAGTCTTCTTTTTTACGGCTACAGCGGCTGGGCGTTGGTCGTCTTCGTGATCGCGGGCGTTTCGGACGGCATCGACGGTTTCGTCGCGCGCCGATTCAACCAACAATCCGAACTCGGGACGATCATTGATCCGATTGCCGACAAGCTGCTGATGACGGTCGCGTTCATTGTCCTGACGATGCCGAACGTCCTGCAGCCGGTACGCCATCTGCCGGTTCCGTTCTGGGTGACGGCCTCGGTTATCGGCCGCGACGTATTGATCGTGACCGTCGCCGGCGCGATCAACATCATGACCGGATTCCGCGGCTTCAAACCTTCCTGGCTGGGGAAGGCATCGACTACGGTCCAGGTTCTTGCCGTAACGCTTATCCTCGTCGCCGCGGTCTTCGACTACAGCTTCTATCTTCCGACAACCTACACGATCGTCGTTCTCTTCGCCTTCGCTTCCGGCGTCCATTACATCTTCCACGTCTCGAAGTTGATGCGGGAAAGCGAATCGGAAGAAAGTAGGCAGTAGGCGGTAGACGGTAGTGACTGCCCGTCAGGCCGGTCATCGCTGACCGTGAACATCAATCAATATCACATTTGAAACTCAGCCAGTTTCATAACGGGAGCTCGATTATCTTCAACCCGGATAACTGAAAACGGAAACGATAAGAACGGGTCGGTAACTACCTCCCAAAGACAATGCCTGCTAGTGTACTGTCTACCGTCAACCGTCTACTGTTTTCCGTCTTATCGCTACTTTCTACAGTCTACCGTCTACTGCCTACCCCCTACTATTCCTTCGCTCAGATAAACTTGACAACAACACACTCAACTCTTATACTCGGTTACGGCTCAAAGTTTGGGCGTTGATATCGCAATAATTCATATTTGGGAGAAAAGTAATGAGCAAGATCATCGGAATTGACTTGGGAACGACCAACTCGGTGGTCGCCGTCATGGAAGGCGGCGAACCGGTCGTCATCACAAACGAGGAGGGCGGACGCACGACGCCGTCAGTTGTCGCCTTCACAAAAGACGGCAACCGGCTGGTCGGTCAGGTCGCGAAGCGCCAGGCCGTGACGAACCCGGAGAACACGCTGTATTCGATCAAGCGGTTCATGGGTCGCCGCTACGAAGAAGTAACCGGCGAGATCAAACAGGTCCCGTTCAAGGTCGAAAAGGCCGGAAACGGCGACGTCCGCGTCGATGCCCAGGGTAAACATTACAGCCCGCCGGAAGTCTCGGCCATGATTCTCCAGAAGCTGAAGAAGGCCGCCGAAGACTATCTCGGAAACAAGGTCGAAAAAGCGGTGATCACGGTTCCCGCCTACTTCAACGACGCCCAGCGGCAGGCGACGAAGGACGCCGGCAAGATCGCGGGCCTCGAAGTGATGCGTATCGTCAA